>JBFHIN010000046.1:0-10019 GCA_041596415.1 Crocinitomicaceae bacterium
AGTCGAATCGTCTTTTCTTTTTTATCTGTTTGAAATAAAACCGGTTTATAAGCGATATAATCAATAGACGAAATTTCAGGATCTTTCTTTAAAACAGAAAAAAAGGCTTGGTTTTTGAGAATAGGATCACTTTCGAAGATACTGTTTTCTCCCGCGTTGTGGATAAAAATATGGGAACCAAATCCGGATACTTTTTCTCGTACTTCGTGTTGAAAACCAGTAACAACGGCAATGGTTATTAAATTAACAACAACGGCCAGTGTAATACTTATTATAGATATACGTACAATTGGTCGAGAAACTTTTTTACTTTGTAATTCGTTCCTCAGAACTCTGCGCGATATGAAAAATTCAAGAGACACAAATATTCCTTTTAGCCTGCTAAAGTACGCAAAGGAATTGTGCTTGAAAAGCATTTTATTGCTTTTGATCGCGTCCTGCTCTACGCCAAAGAAACATGTAGTTGATGTTCCGGAGACTCATGTGATTGAAAATTGTGTTACGACTGATGAGGAATGTATTCGAATTGAGAATGTCAACAAACACGCTTTGAAGGATCCTGTTTTGGGCATCGAACGTCTACATCTTTTCATGGATTCTCTGAAAGGTAAGCGCATTGCTGTTGTTGCCAACCAAACTTCTGTTGTAAATAGTACGCACTTAGTGGATACTTTGCTCATTCTGAAATTGAATGTAATGAAGGTGTTTGCACCCGAACATGGGTTTAGAGGAGATGCCGATGCTGGTGAAAAAGTACATTCGTCTATCGATAATAAGACAGGTTTACCCATTATTTCGCTTTACGGTCAGAACAAGAAACCTTTACCAAGTCAGTTGCAAGACGTCGATCTGATCATTTATGACATTCAGGACGTCGGTGTTCGATTCTATACATACATTTCTACGTTACATTATGTCATGGAGGCTTGCGCTGAAAATGGTAAACAGTTGGTAGTACTTGATCGTCCGAATCCCAATGGACATTACGTAGACGGACCAGTAAGGGAGCCCGAATTTAAATCCTTCGTTGGAATGCATCCTGTGCCCATTGTCTATGGAATGACGATCGGTGAATATGCCATGATGATCAATGGCGAAAAATGGTTAGGGCCGAATTCGGTGTGTAAATTATGGGTGATTCCCTGTAAACATTACACCCACAAATCAAAGTACGTTCTTCCTATTCCTCCATCACCTAATTTAAGATCGGAAGCTGCGATTACCTTATATCCAAGTTTGTGTTTGTTTGAAGCAACAACCGTGAGTGTTGGAAGGGGAACGGAAAAACCCTTTGAAGTCTTCGGTCATCCTAAATTTCCGGCAATAGGCTATTCTTTCACACCTGTGTCTTCTACAGGTGCAAAAAGTCCTATGTATGAGAATAAATTATGTTATGGCTTTGATCTTGCCCCTACGATCATCCGCAGAAAGTATGAGATCAACTTGAATTATCTGATTCAGGCCAAGGATTTGCTGGGCGATAGCCTTACCTTTATTGATCAATCAGGATTTTTCAATCGACTTGCAGGTACTGCAAAGTTAAAAGAACAACTATTAGCAGGATGGACAGCTAAAGAAATCCGAGAATCTTGGAAACCGGGACTCGATGAATTTAAAAAGATTAGAAAGCAGTATTTATTGTACGATTAAAGTTGAAGGTCTTCACCACTTTTTAAAACGGCCTCCTTCATTTCTTCCATGTACGCAGCAAGCTTTTCCAAAATAACCTGATCACTTGATCCAATGATTTTTGCGGCAAGAATTCCAGCGTTTTTGGCTGCATTGAGTGCAACTGTGGCCACCGGAATACCGTTTGGCATTTGAAGTATGGATAAAATACTATCCCACCCATCAATAGAGTTGGAAGATTTGATTGGAACACCAATGACAGGTAGAGGAGTCAATGAGGCTGTCATTCCCGGCAAGTGGGCAGCACCTCCGGCCCCGGCGATAATCACTTTAATACCTCGCATATGCGCTTTTTTAGCATAATCGAACATTAATTCAGGTGTTCTGTGTGCAGAAACAACATTGATTTCATATTCGATCCCAAATTCCTTGAGCATGTCAGCTGCTGCTTGCATTATCGGAAGATCCGACTTACTACCCATAATGATTCCTACCTGCGTCATTGCATTTTATTTTCGTCAAAGTTAAACAAACATTCTAACTTTTAAATCCCAAGTAAGGCTTTTAAGGGAGTATAGGCCGTTCTGCTAATTGGAATTCGTTTACCTGATTTTAGAACCGCATGATAGCTGTTTTTTTCCATGGATTCGATTCGTGTGAGTGCATTAATGTTTAGGATAAACGACCGATGGATCCGAACAAAGGTTTTGGGATTTAACGTTTGTTCATAATAGTTCATGGTTTTTTTCTTTAAATGAGTTCTCCCATGGTGATGGATTTTAACGTAATCATCATAGGCTTCAATGAATTCAATTTCTGCAGTCGGTATGATCTTGATCTCTGTTCCGTCTTTGATTACCACTCTGTCGGCTTCCTCGGGCTGTTTATTGGGAATTTCAAGCAGTTTACTTGTATTACTTTCTGCATTTTGACGACTCAAGAATCTGTCAATAGCTTGGTCGAATCGGTCTTGCGCGATCGGCTTTAAGAGATAGTCCACAGCATTGGTTTCAAAAGCTCTTAATGCAAACTCGTCAAAGGCTGTTGTAAAGATTACCTCAGGGTTTTCATTGATCACTTCCAGGAGCTCAAAACCGTTAATCTTAGGCATTTGAATATCCAGTAACAATAGATCTGGTTGCGTCTGTTGAATCAATTTGAGTCCTTCAAAACCGTCATGAGCATTTCCAACAACCCTAAATTCGGGTCTGTTTTCTAAATATTCTTCTAAAATATTATGAGCCAGAGGTTCGTCGTCGATAATTACAATTTTATACATGTGTCGGAATGCTAATTTGAGTTTTGAAAGTACTTTCTTCTTTTTGCGTTGAAAGTAGATCGTTTCGTTTATAGATCAATTCCAGTTTTTTTGAAATTGCTTTCAATCCATGACCGGTACCTTTGGATGATTGAACAGCGTTTTCGTCGAAAGGGTTAGTGATCGTAATTTGTAAAAAGTCTTCCGAACATTCAATGATGATTTCAATGGTCAGTGCGCCAATATTTCCATATATGCCGTATTTTACAGCGTTTTCTATGGCTGGTTGAAGAAGTAATGATGGTATTTTGAAGTCATCACATTTCGGATCCATCTCAATCTGATAGTTAAGCCGATTTCCAAACCTGACCTTTTCTATAGATAGGTATAAATCTAAGTATCTGATTTCTTCTTGTAAACTAATAAAGGCTTGCTTGCTTTTATCGATGGAAATGCGGTAAAAACTGGATAAGTTGATCAACATTTCACGTGCTTTTTCCGGATTTGATTTTACGAGCGCCGAAACAGAATTTAAACTGTTAAAAAGAAAATGCGGGTGAAATTGGTTTTGAAGATTGGTCATCTCAGCTTTTGTCAACGCTCGTTCTTTCTCCAGTAGTCGCTCGATAGTTTTTTTCTGATCGACTAAATTGCGCTGTATCCACAATTGATTTATTGTAGTCAAATAAACGAGAAAAAGTATGAACCATCTGATATAGAACGCCTGGGATAGGAATTTTTCATATACTATATCCGATGAAATAAGCGATTTTCCGTAATAGTGAATGAACATCACCGAAAGAAAGCTAAATAATATAGTCATACTGAAATTAGCTATCGTTGTTGCCGATCTAGTATGCTGATAAGCATGGATTCGTTGTAATAAAATGGAGAAAAAAAGTACAATGAATAATGAAGACAAAACTTCATAGTACATAGCGGTTACGCTGAAAGTATAGGTCCTGAGAAGAAAGAAATAGGCAGTGTCAAAAACACAAAACAGAAGTACCAAGATGGTAAATCTGTTTTGCAAAATGATATTTCGAAGCGTTAAGAACATTAGTTATAACTATGAATTTCGATACCTCCAAAGACACATGTTCCTTTTATAAGCAATGTTTTAGTTTCTTCAACTTCGTCGTTTCGCATGGCAGGACGCTGATCGTCGATACCGCCAAAAACTGAGGTCATGTCAGTTTTGACTTTCCAGTGCGATGGTACAATTAAAGTAACTCCTCCAAAAACGCAGGTAGCGTCAATAACGGCTTGTCCGTTGAAATCAGCCTGAGACAAGTTGATCTCGTTTCCACCAAAAACACTTGATATACTAGCGCCTTTAAAGTTCTTACTCATGACTTTTTTATTTATTCCACTGAAAAAGGCAGCCGAATTCACAAAGTCCTCGGATGAAAAGTCGCTGAATTGCTCACGACCCATAGAGGTTTCTTTTTTTTTACTGGTAAATAGACCACTTTTCATGACCATTGAAATTCCTATGATTATGATCAGTATTGGCCAGATGAATCGGACATCAAAGAGGTCGGGGTAGAAATCGTTGATCATAAATGCTAAACCAATAAAGATCAAAATGTAGGCTCCGGTTTTTTTGAAATTATGCTTAACCAACATAACGGCTCCAATGGCAATCAAGATCATTTCCCAAGATAATATCCACTCCGGAATTGCCGCGCCGATTTGTTTCAATAAAATAAGCACACCCGCTGTAATGATCAATACTCCTCCAAGTATTTTGGATTTTTGTTGATTCTTAGCCCAATTCTCATCAGACATATTTCTTTCTTTCATTTTTCTCATGACGTTTATTTTTAACCAAACCTAAACACGATCGGATGATTTTCAAATTGTAAATAGGTGAAATGTAGCCAATTTTAGGTGAATTGTGGCAAGTAGGGGCCAAAAAAAAGGCGCAGTATTAACTGCGCCTCAATATTGGGAATTGAATTATAATGTTCCTCTTTTTTCTTGCTCTCGCTCGATAGATTCGAACAGTGCCTTGAAATTTCCGGCCCCGAATCCACGAGCGCCCATACGCTGAATGATTTCGTAGAACAAGGTAGGACGATCCTCAACCGGTTTGGTGAAAATCTGAAGTAAGTAACCTTCCTCATCGGCATCGATCATAATGGAAAGTTTTTGCAATTCTTTGATATCCTCTTTCATCACGGCCATGTGTTCACCCAATCGCTCAGGAATTGCATCGTAATAAGATTGTGGTGGAGAAGAAAGGAATTCAACTCCTCTGGCGCGCAATTCTGAAACAGTTTTTATAATGTCATCTGTAGCCACTGCAATGTGCTGTACTCCTGGGCCTTCGTAGAAATCTAAATATTCTTCGATCTGCGAGCGTTTTTTACCCTCCGCCGGTTCATTGATCGGGAATTTGATTCTTCCGTTTCCGTTACTCATCACTTTCGACATCAGTGCTGAATATTCTGTATGGATCTGCTTATCATCAAAGGACAAGAAATTTACAAAGCCCATAACATCCTCATACCACTTAACCCAAGTATTCATTTCTCCCCAGCCGACATTTCCAACCATATGGTCGATGTATTTTAAACCTACAGGAGTAGGGTTGTATTCGGATTCCCATTTTTCAAATCCGGGCATAAACAATCCATTGTAGTTTTTTCTTTCAACGAACATGTGCACAGTTTCTCCATAAGTGTAAATTCCTGAGGTAACTACTTCTCCATGCTCGTCTTTTGTGACGATCGGCTCCTGATAAGGCTTTGCACCTCTTTTTGTTGTTTCCTCGAAGGCGGAACGCGCATCCTCAACCCAGAGCGCAACGATTTTCACACCATCACCATGTTTTTTTACATGTTCTCCGATTGGAGAATCACTCTTTAATGCCGTTGTTAATACCAATCTGATCTTGTCTTGCTTTAAAACGTATGAAACACGATCCTTCATTCCGGTTTCTAAACCTGCATAGGCAAAAGATTGAAAACCAAAAGCCGTTTTATAATAATGGGCTGCTTGTTTCGCATTACCAACATAAAACTCAACATAATCTGTTCCTAGTAGGGGAAGGAAGTCTTGTGCTCCTTCAAATATTTTTTCTAAGCCGTATTCAACGCTCTTTATTTCTTTACTCATTTTTTATTTTTTTAATGTATCCAACTCTTAAGATAATTCTCGTCTTGTAAATCTACCGCTGCTTGTGTTAATTTCAAAGGTCTGAAAGTATCTACCATAACAGCAAGCTCTTCTGTACTTGTTTTCCCTATACTTCTTTCATAGGCACCCGGATGTGGTCCGTGCGGAATTCCGGCAGGATGCAGGGTGATTTGCCCTTGTTCAATGTTGTTCCTACTCATGAAATCTCCATCTACGTAATACAATACTTCGTCCGAATCAATATTGCTGTGATTATAAGGTGCCGGTATTGACTGCGGATGATAATCATACAAACGTGGTACAAAAGAACACAATACGAATCCTGAAGTTTCGAAAGTTTGATGAACGGGAGGTGGCTGATGAACTCTTCCTGTTATAGGCTCAAAATCATGGATAGAAAAAGCATAGGGGTAATTGTAACCATCCCAGCCAACTACGTCAAAAGGATGAGTTCCATAAACATAATTGTACATGACATCCTGTTTTTTAATGCGCACGCTATACTCACCCTTTTCATCGATGGTGTTCAGTGTGCTGGGTGGACGAATGTCGCGCTCACAAAAAGGGGAGTGTTCAAGCAGCTGCCCAAACCAATTTCGATATCTTTTCGGAGTATATACAGGGCTAAATGATTGAACAATAAACAGTTTGTTGTTATCATCTTTAAATTCCAGTTGATAGATCATACCTCGTGGAATTACCAGATAATCACCGTAACCGAACGGAATTTCTCCCAGTTGAGTTTTTAAGGTTCCTTCACCTTTGTGAATAAAGATTATTTCATCGGCATCGGCGTTTTTGTAGAAATAATCTGTCATAGATTTCTTTGGGGCTGCTAGTTCAATATAACAATCGTTGTTCACTAGTAGTGCAACCCTGCTTTCCAGATAATCATCCTTCGGCTGAACATTATACCCCATTAAACTGCGCATAACCATATTTTTTTCAATGGCTATTTTAGGGGCAACATCTTTTGTTTCTTTTATTTCCTTTACGATCGTGGGAGGATAGGTGTGGTATAATAATGAGGACATCCCGTCGAAACCGATAGTCCCAAACAGCTGTTCATGGTACAATTCACCATTATCCTGACGAAAGATAGTGTGTCTTTTAGATGGGATTTTTCCCAGTTTATGATAAAATGGCATATATTATTTATTAATTAGATTTCAACTACTTATGTGCAATAATGTCCTGTCATTCAGGATTTCGTTTCAATCTACGTTTTCTCTTTAAAAGATCCACTTTAAATTTTTTTCAAAGGAAAATACAAATTTTTTTCAAAAAAATGACGAATGTCAGCATTTCATTCCAAAGAAAAAAATGAACTTTTCGATTAAAGCCATGATCCAAATTTTAACTTTGTGCAATAATTCGAATCAAACGACATGGCAAGAACTATTGTTATTGGTGCAGGTGGACAAATAGGAACCGAATTGGTGTTGGCACTCAGAAAGTTGAAGGGAAATGAAAATGTGATCGCCGCGGATGTCAAAGCTGACTGTCCAAAGGCTTTAACTGAAGGCCCATATCATCGTTTAGATGTATTGGATAGGGAAATGGTGCGAAATTACATTATAGAAGAAGGTATAAAAGAGGTTTATTTGTTGGCAGCACTGCTTTCGGCAACAGCAGAAAAAAATCCTGATTTTGCATGGAAGCTAAACATGGAAGGTTTATTCACTATTCTTGATCTTGCAAAAGAAGGTCATATAAACAAAATATTTTGGCCAAGTTCAATCGCGGTTTTTGGTCCAACAACTCCAAAAGATCAAACACCACAAACAACGGTGATGGAACCAACAACAGTTTATGGAATCAGTAAGCTGGCTGGGGAAAGATGGTGCGAGTACTATAACAAACAATTCAATGTTGATGTGCGCAGCTTGCGATATCCGGGACTGATCTCTTATACGACTTTACCCGGAGGGGGAACAACTGACTACGCGGTTGATATTTTCTACAAGGCAAAAACTGGCTCGCCTTTCCATTGTTTTTTAACCAAAGACACGGAATTGCCGATGATGTTTATGGAGGACGCTATCAGAGCAACGATTGAATTAATGGAAGCTCCGGCTGAAACTATTAAAATTCGCTCTTCCTATAATGTAAGCGCAGTAAGTTTTACCCCTGAAGAATTGGGCAATGAAATCAAGAAATTGATGCCAAACTTCACGATCAGCTATGAGCCTGATTTTAGACAAAAAATTGCTGACAGCTGGCCAAACTCTATTGATGATGAGCATGCACGCAGGGATTGGGGATGGAAAGAAAAATTTGATGTTGAACGGCTCGTATCCGTGATGATTGAAAATGTTGACCCAAAATTGATGAAAAATTAAAGGTCAAAATAGTTGTTTTCATCGAACCAAATTGATACTTTAGCGAAAACAGGGTTAATTACTGTTAATTTCTGAGATTAATTCGTATTTTGCATTCAATCTGCTAATACTATATTAAAACTTATGATATGTTGAATAAGTTATTTTTTTGCATAGCTTCTATTGGTGTCTTGTCGACATCCCTAGCGTTTGCGGAACACAATCAAGACGATAAAATCAACCAAAAAGATTCTCAAGGCAAGAAACAAGGAAGATGGATTTATTTTGGTAAAGATCGCCCTGAGGAAGGTTTCCCGAACGATGGAAAGATAGAAGAAGGTCCTTACAAAGATGACCGAAAAAATGGTACTTGGACAAAGTACTACAACGATGGTACGACTCCAAAATTGAAAGGTGAATATGTAAATAATCGCCCGCAAGGTTCTTATATTAAATATTACCCGAATGGGAAAATTCGTGAAGAAGGAACGTTTGAACGTAATTTATACAAGGATTCACTGAAGCGTTTTCACGAAAATGGAAAGGTAGAGTATGAAGCAAATTTCAATGGCGAAGGTAAAGAGCACGGTACCGTAAAATATTATTATCCGAATGGTCAATTGGAATTTGAATATAAGTCCGTTGAAGGAAAACCAAATGGAAAGGCTACACGTTACTACGAAAATGGCGATGTCAAAGAAGTGTTGGTTTATGGCGCTGACGGAACTGTTGAGAAAAGTGAGCAACGTGAAATGGTGAGTCCTGCTGTGAAAGTAGAAAACCCGGGTGCTTCTAAAGAAACAGCGCCTAAAGTAACTTCTCCAAAAACTAAGGGAGTTAAATTCCAGCCGAACGGGTACAATAAAGTGTACAATAATATCGATGAAATCTGGCAAGATGGAACCTTTAAAAACGGACAGCTTTGGGATGGAAAAGTTTATGAGTACGATAGAGATGGTATCTTATTAAAAGTAAAAGTGTTCAAGAATGGGGTTTACCATTCAGACGGGCAACTTTAATCAAACTAGAATGATAATTGAGATGGCTCCTTTGGGAGCCATTTTTTTTGTGGGATTTAGTATATTTGACAAGCAATTTTTGGTGAAAAAATGAAGGAAACAAAAAAAATGAAGTTTAATCCAATAATTCTGGATTCACCTGTCATCGATAAAGTGGGGGTTGAAGAAAGAGTGGCGAGATTTCAAACACGCAGCATTAAGAACGAATCAAAGAAACAAGGGTTGAGAATGGTTCTTAATATGATTGATTTAACTACACTTGAAGGGAAAGACACTCCCGGAAAAGTTAAACAAATGTGCTATAAAGCACAGCACCTTCATGATAGTCATCCGGGGTTGCCAACTGTTGCGGCAGTATGTGTTTACCCTTCAATGGTTAAAATTGCTAAAAAAGAAGTAGAGGGTTCACCTGTAAAAGTGGCCTCAGTTTCTACAGCTTTTCCAAGTGGACAAGCACCGCTTGATATAAAGATTAGAGACACGAAATTCGCTGTTGATGAGGGAGCAGATGAAATTGACATGGTCATCTCTCGTGGGAAATTTCTGTCAGGAGAATATAATTATGTATTCGATGAAATTGCGACCATAAAGGAGGCTTGTGGTAAAGCAAGACTAAAGGTGATTCTGGAAACAGGAGAACTAGTTACC
>JBFHIN010000047.1:0-9937 GCA_041596415.1 Crocinitomicaceae bacterium
CTTTTTCATAACAGTTATTTTTTTACAATTTACAAACTATTTAATAATAAGCATCCAATAAATAAATTGAAGCTTAAAGTGATTAATTTTGTTTTCAAAAACCATTCCAAGATAAATGTCGTTTTCCATTCACTTTCATAATTCAGATAATAGGATCAAGGATCAAGTCGTTTCCTTTCTAAAAGAATGGAACTCATTAGATAAGGGCATAGAAGTGCAAACTTCAGGTTCAACGGGAAAACCAAAAACAATAAAATTAAAAAAAGAGCATATGCGTATATCTGCAGGAAAAACGAATGCATATTTCGGATTGTCTGCAGAAAGCAAGGCCTTACTTTGTCTATCACTCGAAACAATAGCGGGCAAAATGATGCTTGTACGTGCAATTTGTGGTAATTATTCTATAGTTATTAGTCCCCCCAGCAACAGACCGCTTCAAAACATAACCGAGAAAATTGATTTTGTAGCATTAGTTCCGTTGCAGTTAAAAAATTCATTGGATCAAGATGTAAAGAAACTCAGTTCCATTGATCACATTTTAGTTGGTGGTGGAGTTCTTTCTTCCGAAGTAAAAAAGCTAATATCACTTAACAACTTGCTGGTACACCATTCTTTTGGTATGACTGAAACAATTTCTCATGTTGCTTTTCAAAAAATTGGCATTAATCAATCTGAAACTTACAAAGCCATTCCAGGGGTTCATTTTGCACAGCAAGACGATCAGTTATGTATTCATTATCCTGAAATTGAATTAACGGGTTTACTTACTAATGACATTGTTACATTGATAGATGATCAGAATTTTATTTGGCATGGTCGGAAAGATTTCATAGTCAATTCCGGTGGCATCAAGTTTCAAGTCGAAGAACTAGAAAAAAAATATGCTGAGATCATCGATGTGCCCTTTTTTATCTTTGGTGAAGAGGATCCTGTTTTAGGCGAAAAAATTGTTCTATGTGTAGAATCTGATAAACCAATTCAACTGAATAAAGATAAAATGAAGGATTTTCTTCCTGCTTATGGTACTGCGAAGAAAGTTTACTATTTTCCAACGTTTAAGTATACGGTTAGTGGAAAAATCAATCGAATAGAAACTCTTTCAACTTTAAATGAGCGCACACAAAGCGAAATATTATAAACTCCTTGGAGTAGAAATAAATGCGACGCAGCAAGAAATACGAAAAGCCTATCGTAAACTTGCTATGCGTTATCATCCCGACAAAAACCCTTCCAAAGAAGCCAGTCTACATTTTTTAAAAATTACAGAAGCATACGAGATTCTTATAGGCAAAAGAGTAGATAAAAGAGAAAAGATTGTGCGACAGCATGGGACAACTCAGAAAACGAAGGAAGACAGAATCAAGGAAGCACAAAAAAGATATCAGGATCAAATTCGTAAAGAGCGTCTTGAGAATGAATTCTATTTCCAAAGTCTATTTGTTGGGACTAAATGGAAAATCATTAAGATCAGTAGTGTTATTGGAATCATTTTTAGTCTATCCATTCTTTGTGATTATTTTCTGCCAAGACATTTTAATGATAAAACAGTGGTTGCTTATGCCAAAAACATTCATGAAGGAGGTACAGCTTTACCCCACTCTATTATTGAACTTAACGATGGTAAAAGATATTGGGTGAACAAAATGAACTACAGCTTGTATGGTGAATTTCCAGATGTTTTAATAGAGAAAACATGGTTACTACACGAACCCGTAAGAGTACATTCTTATCAAAAGATTCAATATGTTCCATTCAATATTAAATATACTTTTTACTCAAATGGTTATATCGCAATTTTTGTATTCCTAATCCCTCTTTTTGTGCGACTTTACAGAAAAAGGACAGTTTATTATACCTTCATTTACCATTTCGCGTTGTACATTTCAACAGCATCCATAGCATTTTTCGCTATAAACAATTATCACTTGATCCATTTATTAAGTCTAGGATGGATTTGACTAACGTTTCAAGGCGCGATCCATTTCACGCTTGTCATCTTTTTCTTTAAGATCTTGACGTTTGTCATGCAGCTTTTTACCTTGAGCCATGGCAATTTCTACCTTTACCCAACCTTTGTCGGAAAGGAATAAGCGCAAAGGGATTAAAGTATTTCCTTTCGACTGCAAAAATTTATCAATCTTCTGTATTTCCTTTTTATTCAACAGCAACTTTCGATCACCGCGTGTTTTATGCGTATAAAAAGAAGCATTCTCGTATTCGGAAACATGCATATTTCTGATATATACTTCACCCTTATCCACAATACAATAAGCTTCCAAAATACTGGCTTTTCCATTTCTAATACTTTTGATTTCAGTACCGGACAAAACAATACCTGCAATAAAAGTATCGAGCAAGTGATATTCAAACCTTGCCCTTTTATTCCTGATATTAATTTGATTTTTCGCCATATGAATGTAAAATTAGCTTTTTTTAGCCCATTTTAACACTGTAAGGTACAGATTTAGGACTGAAGCCTTGTTAAAACGATTTTTTCTACCTTTGTAACACAATGAAAGTGCCTTCCAAACATATCGAAAAAGCTGTGGAGCAGTTGGCATCTCTTCCAGGAATAGGCAAGAGAACAGCACTGCGTTTGGCACTTAATTTACTGAAGCGTTCAGACCAAGAGATCGACGATTTTACTCAATCTATTCAACTAATGAAAGAGAATGTAATAGAGTGCGGCTCATGTGGAAATGTAACTGATAGTGAGATTTGCGAAATTTGTATTAATCCAAAGCGTGATCACTCGACCATTTGTATCGTTGAAGACATCAGAGATGTTATGGCAATAGAATCAACCGAGGCGTATAAGGGGATTTATCACGTCTTGGGGGGGATTATTTCACCAATGGACGGAATTGGTCCTTCAGATCTAAATATTACTTCGTTGATAAAAAAGGTTGAAAAAGAAGATATCAAAGAAATCATCTTTGCGTTAAGTCCGACAATGGAAGGAGATACAACAAATTTTTATCTCTTTAAAAAACTTCAACCTTTCGGTATAGCAATTACAACCTTATCTCGTGGAGTTGCTGTAGGGACAGAACTTCAGTATGCTGATGAAGTTTCTCTGAGCAGATCACTTTCTTCTAGAAAACCCTTTGAACTTTAAATATAAGAATTACAGTTTGTCGATTCAAAATTGCAGCTCGTCGATTAAAATTATCGATAGTTATGTAATTTTCATTACATTTCGAATTCAATATTAAATCAAAATTTATGTTAAAAGAATTTAAAGCATTCATCATGACAGGTAATGTAATTGAATTTGCAATTGCTGTCATCTTAGCCGGCGCTGTCGGTTTGGTAGTCTCCGGATTTGTTTCCGATATTATGATGCCTATTGTAGGAGAATTTTCAGGAGGAGTAGATTTCTCTGAGTTAAAGGTTGTTTTAACGCCGGAAAGTAAAGACGCTGCTGGTGTTGTTACTCCTGAAAATGCAATTCGTTATGGTGCATGGATCAATACAATTATCAACTTAATTATAGTTGGATTTGTATTATTTATGATGGGGAAAGCATATAATAAAACAAAAAAGAAGAAAGCTGAAGAACCAGCTGCACCTCCTGCTCCAACGAAGGATCAAGAACTATTGATGGAAATCAGAGACCTTCTAAAGAAATAAAAACAAGTATACTTAAAGGGAGTCAAATGACTCCCTTTTTTAATCTTCTTCCGATCCTAATTTTGATTTGGCTTCTGGAAAATATCTTATTGAAAATTCTTCTATTTGTTCGGATGGTATTTCGTGGACACCATTTTCTAACTCAATGTTGGATTGAATCATACATCTTGCTACATCGATTGCCTCAACAGGCTTGTATTTGTCGATCATTCCCGTTTTTGCAATAGCATTTCCAATTGCTAATGAAATTCTTTCACCTGGTCTATTTTCAATGCGGACACCTTCCAGAATTGAAGGTTTCAACATAATCAATTTATCAAAACCAACCGCTTTAGCGTTTACTTCCAATTGAGCCTTCATTCTCGAAAATGGAAAAGGTGATTTTTCATGAACTCCCATTGCCGATATGAACACACAAGTTTTCACCCCTTTATCCTTGGCTAATTTCATTATCTTCGTCGGAATTTCTACATCAATCTCCCATTGTTTTTCTACAGACCCAGCTTTTTTGATCGTTGTACCAAAAGCTACATACAATATTTCAACGTTATGGTAAATTGGTAACTCTTCAATGATGTCAAAGTCTACCATATGATTGGTAACCTTCATGTCTCTGAAAACGAGTTCCCTTCTTGAAATCAAGTCAATTTTTTGCACACGAT
This sequence comes from Crocinitomicaceae bacterium, assembly GCA_041596415.1. GTDB lineage: Bacteria > Bacteroidota > Bacteroidia > Flavobacteriales_D > Crocinitomicaceae > M0103. The sequence continues at coordinate 4,296 of JBFHIN010000047.1, forward strand.
TATCCTCGCTTAACAAATTTACTAATTCGCTTCCGACCAAACCGGTACCGCCTAAGACAAGAACATTCATACTTTTTTTTTATAAAAATACACACGCAAATTAAGAATTCATAAAAAAATCCTATTTTCGAGTATTATTAATACTTAAATGTAAAAATTTAATTCTACGCTAACTCAGTTTATGACTAGTATTTTTGTTGCCAAATTGGATTTTGGTATCACCAGTGAGCAATTGAAGCAGGCTTTTGAAGCTTATGGTAAGGTACTAAAAGCAACCGTAGCTATGGATCGAGAGACAGGAAAATCTCGAGGCTTTGGTTTCGTTGAAATGTTAAATCGCGAAGAAGCGATGAGTGCCATCGAACATTTAGATGGCTCGTTAATGAATGGGAGACCCATTGCAGTTAAAGAGGCTGAACAACGTGGTGCTCAGAAACCACAGCGTCCACAAAATAATCCGAGGCAAAATTTTGATAAGCCAAGGGAATATTCAGGTGGTAAACCTCCTTTCAAGGATCGAACAGAAAACCCAACTGCTTTTAATAAAGGGGAAGATGACATTGAGCCTAAAGCTTTTGTACCGCCAGTTATTGATCCGTTGAAACCGGAAAACAGAAAAAAGGACAAGGATAAAGACCGCAAGATCAAAGAAAGAGATGTTGAAGGGAGAGGCAAAAAAACTAAAATGAGTGCCTACAAAAAAAGTGGTAAGAACAACCGTTTCATGGAAGATGATGAAGATGAAGATTGGGATTTGACACCGTACAACAATTACGATGAAGAAGATGAAGATTTTCAAGAAGATGAATTCGACGAAGAAGACTAAATAAAAAAATCCCCTAATGGGGATTTTTTTATTCTACATATCATACCTTCTGTTAACACTTATTCTTTGAACAAGTAAATTGTGTAGTTTCTATATCTTCTTCTTTTTTAATGGCATTATAACCACCACTCACCTCTTCGAAATTTTCAAATCCTCTTGATTTTAAAATCGAAGCTGCGATCATACTCCTATATCCACCTGCACAATGAATAATAAAATTCTGATCTTTTGGGAATTCGGCCATATTTTGATTAATGAAATCTAATGGAACACTTTTAGCGTCCTTTACATGCTCCGCTTCATATTCTCCAGGTTTTCTTACATCGATAACGATTGGATTGTTCTTAAATTTCTCCGCAAATTGAGATGGAGTAATTCGTCTAACTGAATCTAACTCACGATTTTCCTTTTTCCATGCGTCAATTCCACCTTTTAAATAGCCTATCACGAAGTCGTAACCAACTCTCGCTAGTCTTTTTATTGTCTCCTCTTCTCTTCCTTCATCCGTGATCAACAGGATCTGTTGTTTTACATCAGGAATCATCGCTCCCACCCATGGAGCAAATTGTCCATCAATACCAATGTTAATTGAGTTTGGAATAAAACCCTTGGAAAAACTTTCTGGATCTCTGGTATCCAATAAAATAGCACCAGTTTCATTTGCAGCCAGCTCAAAATGTTCAGGAGACAATCCCTTCATACTTCTCTTCATTACTTCGGTAATGTTATCATAGCCTGTTTTATTCATTTGAACATTCATACCGAAATATCCCGGAGGCGGTAACAAACCTTCTGTAACTTCTTTTACAAATTCGTCAACAGTCATATTTGCTCTTAAAGCATAGTTATGTGCTTTTTGTTCGCCAATTGTACTTACGGTCTCCTTACTCATGTTTTTTCCACAAGCACTACCTGCACCATGTGCCGGATAAACTAGCACATCATCATTTAAAACCATTAATTTATCTCTTAACGAGTGAAATAAAGTAGCCGCCAATTCTTCTTGGGTCATGTCTGCAGCCTTTTGAGCCAAATCCGGTCGGCCTACGTCTCCAATAAACAGCGTATCTCCTGAAAAGACTGCCACATCCTTTCCGCTTTCGTCTCTCAGTAAATAACAGCTACTTTCCATTGTATGACCAGGCGTATGCAATACTTTAAAAGAAACATCACCAAGGTTGATGATCTCACCGTCTTTTGCAATGTGAGCATCAAAACTAGGATTCGCATTTGGACCATATACAATTTGTGCTCCGGTAGCCTTTGCTAAATCCACATGTCCACTTACAAAATCAGCATGAAAGTGCGTTTCAAAAATGTATTTGATCTTCACCTTGTCTCTTTTAGCCCTTTCAATATAAGGCTCAATTTCTCTCAATGGATCTATTATAACGGCTTCACCATTTGATGTTATATAATAAGCACCTTGTGCCAAACATCCGGTGTATATTTGTTCTACTTGCATGACATGTTTGTTTTATACTGTAAATTTATCGATTTATTTTAAATTCATTTCCTATTAAAGGAGTTGACTCATCTCTTTGAAAAGTATCCCAGCTGCTAAAAAGATGATCATATACCCAAAATAGGATTTTAATCTATTTCCCTCTATGTACCTTGTAAGGAAGATTCCTAGAAAGATCCCTGCAATCGAAAACAATGAAAAAATAGAGAGTAATTTCCAGTCCATGGAGTTCTGAATAAATAAATCACCTATAAACCCGACAAAAGAATTTATTGTAATCAATATCAAGGAGGATGCCACGGCATTTTTCATATTCATGTGCAAAACAAGAACGAATGCGGGTACAATCAAAAATCCGCCACCTGCGCCAACTAAACCTGAAAGTAAACCCACCAAACTTCCATAAATGAAAAATATACCCTTCGAAGGATTTTCATCCTTTTCCCTGTTCAATTTTTCTTCCTGTTTACTAGGGCGTATCAATGCATATGCCGATAAAAAAAGCACGCACGAGAATAAAAACATTAATACCCTGTTACTGCTTATGCTCATTTCATTCGATTGATAAATGAATTCCGGAAGATTGGGAATAATAAAAGCCCTTGTCAAAGAGACAGTAATAATTGATGGAATACCAAATGAAATAACTGCCTTCCAGTTCACCATTTTATTCTTTAAATAATTTATACCACCTACAAAAGATGTTACACAAACAATAAACAAAGAATATGTAGTGGCCTTTATTGGATCAATTTTGAATAAATACACCAAAATCGGAAGTGTTAAAATAGCCCCACCTGAACCTACCAAACCAAGAACAAGTCCAACTAATAAAGCCAATATGTAACCCAAAATAATCATGTGTTTATTTGTTTATTTCCAGCAAATTTGAATATTTTATTCTTTTCCAAGCGTTACAATTGTTACATAGGTTTGAATCCTAACATATTGTAGAGGAAACAAAATTGTATTACCACAACTAAATCGAATTAGTAAAAGCATCTGTTAGTAGCATTCATAAATAGCTAATTAAACTAAGCAAAATCAGGTATTTATATTTGAATAACATTATTATTATTTCTAAATTGCCAATCGAACTACATAACTACTTAACAAAACGTCTTTAGAAATGACAAAAAACTTACTACTATTCGCTTTTTGTTTAATTCTTTCCACCTCTTTTGGGCAAAAATTCAGCTACTCTTTTGAAGGTCAATTGAATGAACAGCAGGAAGAAATGCTGAAAAAACAAATTTCAATTCTACCTGATGTACTATCCTATAAAGTGAAATACAAACCAGATTCCTATCGAGGTGAATTATTAATACAGGTTAAGGAATTTGAAGGACAAACAGAAAACAGATCGGACTTCACGCCTGCGATGATCAAAGAATTATTCTTAGAGAACGGACTGACTCCGTTAGAATTCAATATTTCAAAATAAGCACTTATGAGACTTAGTATAAGTATTGCAACGTTTGCAGTATTGTCTTATGTTTTTACATATGGACAATCTGATAATTGTTCTTCAGCGACCAACCTATCAACCAATTCCTCATGTGTTGCAACGGCAGGAACTACCGCTGGAGCAACTCAATCTATTGCTGGATGCACTGGGAATGCAGATGACGATGTGTGGTACCAATTTACTGCAAGTGGAACCTCGCATCAAATTACTGTTACTGCCAGTGGTTCATTTGATCCTGTAGTTCAGCTATTTAGTGGAGCATGTGCTACCTTAGTATCACTTATCTGTAAAGATGATGGTATTAACGGCGAAACAGAAATCATAAATGCAACGGGTTTAAGCATTGGACAAGTATATAAAATACGAATATATCACTATGGAACGGGAAGTGGTTCTGCGACCTTTACAGTTTGTGTTTCAAATCCGCCTCCCGCACCCTCAAATGATAATTGTTCTGGTGCAACATTACTTACCGTAAACACATCGTGTACAAATACAAATGGAACTACAAATGGGGCTACTTTATCTCAAAGTGGTTGCTCAGGAAATGCCGATGATGATGTTTGGTACAGATTTGTAGCCACAAACGCGGTTCAAAATATAAGAGTTAATCCCACCAGTAATATTGACGCGGTTGTGCAAGTGTTTTCAGGATCGTGTGGCGCACTCACTTCTGTAGCTTGCCAGGATGCAACTTTTTCAAATCAAGTAGAACAATTTGACGTAGTCGGATTAGTCGCTGGACAGACGTATTATGTTAGAGTTTATGATTATTATTCGGGCAACACCGGTAATTTTCAAATTTGTATCACTGGGACAGCTACCTCTGCTCCCACTAATGACGAGCCATGTTCGGCCATTCAATTACCTCCAGTAACCTCCAACTGTCAATATTCAGAATTTACAACAGTTGGAGCGACTGCAACTTCTCTTGCTAATGCTCCAATGCCTGCATCATGTCAAGGTGGGTCTGCACCGCAGCAAGGTGGTTACAGTACATCTACTTCCAAAGATATTTGGTTCAAGATCACCGTACCTTCTACCGGTAACATACATATTACATCAAAACCAAATATGGGTGCCGGTCGTATTTCAGACGGAGTTATGGCATTATATAGTGGGGCATGTGGGTCTTTAACCCAAATAGCCTGCTCCGATGACTACTCAGCGTATCCAGGATCTAGCAATGACCTTTTACCACTAATTACCGCATCAGGATTAACCCCAGGATCGACAGTTTTTCTGCGCTATTTCGGTTATGGGTCGTCCTCCGGAACATTTGGAATCTGTGTCACGACAGCAACCAATGATAATTGCGCGAATGCATTATATATATGTGACATTAACGGCTATAGTGCTTCAACGAGCGCAGCTTATACTGCTGATCGTCCTTGTAACATGCGTGGAAACAACGAAGATGTCAATGGAGTAAATATGCCGGATGGCACAAATACTGGTGGTATTTTTGGTCAAGCAGGCCCTTGGGGTACAGGTGCCCCGTATTTTGATGTAATCATTAACAACAATTCCTGGATCAAATTTACAGCTGCAAGCACGTCAGCAACATTACAGGTATCGATTTCAGACTGTTGGGTTGGAAACTATCCTTCCGGAGGGATTCAAATGCAGATCTTCGAAGGAACAAATTGTTGTAATTTCGTTCCTGTATCCGATTTTAAAGAAAATAGTACCGGTTTTACCATTACAGCTAATAACCTTACCATTGGTAATAATTATTACTTAATGGTTGATGGATATGCCGGTGATATCTGTAACTACACTATTACTGCGGAATCAGGAGTTCAATTCCCAAATATTCCAACACCTGCTCCAATTTGTTCTGGTAACAGTGTCGTTTTAACCGCACCATCCGGAGCTACATC
>JBFHIN010000048.1:0-9774 GCA_041596415.1 Crocinitomicaceae bacterium
CTGTAATTCTTGCCACCTTTTGCGAATCAATAACCATAAAGCGGTGAATACTCCGATTATAGTAACGTAAAGCCCTGGATTACCCAAGTAATTCTTGTACGATAATGCGTAGTGCGACCATGTCCCTTTTCCGTATATGTCGTTAGACATGCTGTAGGCACTTTTGGTAAAGTACCAGAAGAAATCGCCATAAACGAAGACGCCTATGAATGCATAGATCACAAATCCGGTCATTAAAAATGGAACGTAGCGATAGGCCCGTACGAAAGACAAAAGCATAACGGCCAAAAGCATAGGTAATTGACCTTCTGAGCGCATGAAGGGCATAAAAGAAACCAGTATAGCAAACCAAAAATATTTCTTTTCCAGAAATAGCAACCAGGAAAAAACCAACGCAAAATTGAACAAGGGTTCTGTATGACCCCCCATTATAGTATCCGAATAATCGACCGCATTGAGTAATATCAGCGGAAAAATTGCCTGAAGCATCAATTGTACATTGAACTTTTGCAAGATCTTAAAACCTGCGATCAATGTTCCCGCAAAAATCAGAATATTAAAAATTTGGAGTCCAAAAAAACCAAATTGGGAAAATGGCGAAGTGAGTAGCGTATAAAAAGGTTTGCCCCAGTGATGCAGAAAAAGTTCAGGATTCAACCATGATCCTTTGGAAATGAAATAATGCATGATTCCGTCACCAACATCGACAGGAACCTCATTTTTCGAAGAAAAAAATAGCAGCCAAAGCACACATAACACACTAACTGTGTAAACCAAATATTTGCCCTGCTGCTCGCGTTTATTCACACGTATTACAATTGCATTTCAGGAACAACATCAGGAACAACAAGATCTCCCTCTGTCTTAGCAATAATCTCTTCTACGCTGACTCCCGGAGCTCTTTCCACTAAATGGAATTTATTGTCCTTGATTTCCATAACAGCGAGTTCTGTAACAACTTTCTTCACACAACCAACACCTGTTAAAGGAAGTGTACATTCCTTCAAGATTTTCGATTCACCGGCTTTGTTGGAATGCATCATAGCTACGATAATGTTTTCTGCTGAAGCAACAAGGTCCATTGCGCCTCCCATTCCTTTGACCATCTTACCCGGAATTTTCCAATTGGCAATATCACCATTCTGAGATACTTCCATTGCTCCCAAAACCGTCAATTGAACGTGCTGACCACGGATCATCGCGAATGAAGTTGCCGAATCAAAAAACACCGCTCCTTTGCGTGCTGTAATCGTTTGTTTACCCGCATTGATCAAATCCGCATCTTCATCGCCTTCAAAGGGAAAAGGACCCATTCCCAGAATACCATTTTCAGATTGGAATTCAACTTCAATTCCTTCGGGAATAAAATTAGCCACCAAGGTTGGAATACCGATTCCCAAATTAACGTACCAACCATCGCGTAACTCTTGCGCAATACGTTTTGCTATACCATTTTTATCTAAAGCCATAATTCAATTAATTTCTAGGTCTAACCGTACGTTGTTCAATGCGTTTTTCAAACTTCTCACCTTGGAAGATGCGCTGTACAAATATTCCGGGTGTATGAATGAAATTTGGATCTAGCTCACCTGCGGGAACCAATTCCTCAACCTCAGCAATCGTAATCTTTCCAGCCATGGCCATCATCGGGTTAAAATTTCTCGCTGTTGCCTTGTAAACCAAATTTCCTTCAGTATCTCCCTTCCATGCTTTTACAATAGCAAAATCGGCATGTAATGCGGTTTCCAAAATGTGTGGTTTACCGTCAAAAACACGTACTTCTTTGCCTTCAGCTACCTCCGTTCCGTATCCTGCCGGCGTGAAAAAAGCAGGTATACCTGCACCGCCTGCTCGGCATCTTTCCGCCAAACTACCTTGCGGAATTAGATCAACTTCCAGTTCTCCCGACAACATCTGACGCTCAAATTCTGCATTTTCACCAACGTAAGAACTGATCATCTTTTTGATCTGTTTCTGTTGAAGTAATAACCCCAGCCCGAAGTCATCCACACCTGCATTGTTTGAAATGCAGGTCAACTCCTTTGTACCCATTTTCACCAGTTGTGCGATCGAGTTTTCAGGTATTCCGCATAATCCAAAGCCGCCCAACATCAAGGTCATTCCATCCTCAATACCCTTTAGTGCTTCTTCAACATTTTTTACAACTTTATTCATGGCTTAAAAATTAAATGGATTTCCACCTTCAGAAGGTATACTTAGATTTTCACCCCCACATTCAAACATTTTTGGATCATAATTCGGCGGTGCTTGGAAATCTGTAGTGGAAAGTGCCACCACTGGATCCTTATAAACTTTTTGCATATAGTAACCATAGATCGGTAGTGCCATACGCGCTCCCTGACCCCAATTCATGGAACGGAAACGTACAGAGCGGTCCTCAGCGCCAACCCAAACTCCGGTTACCAGTTCCGGCGTTAGACCAATGAACCAACCGTCAGAGTTGTTTTGTGTAGTTCCTGTTTTACCCGCTGTTGGCGCCGTAATTCCTCCCCAAGGACGACCACCACGTAAGCTACCGGCAGTTCCACCGTTAACTACTTGCTTCATCATTTTTAGTGTCTCGAATGCAACGTTTTCGTTCAATACTTCTTTCGAATATGGTTTGGCATTGTAAATAACGTTTCCGTTGCGGTCTTCAATTCGTAAAATTGTTGTTGGACGATTGTAGATCCCGTTGTTCACGAAAATACTCTGTGCGCCCACCATTTCAAAAAGCGAAAGATCCATAATACCTAAACACATTGCAGGAACCTCATCTTCTGGACGCAGGTTAATATCCATTTGCTTTAACAACTTGGAAATTGTTTTAGGTCCAGCGTATCCACCCATTTTCGCCATTACGGCAACGGTAATATTGTTCATTGATTGTGCCAAACCAGTTGTTGCAGATACTGAACCCGATTCGGATCCTCCTGAATTGCTAGGACACCAACGCCCATCCACATTTCCATTTGCACCGATCAGGTCTACACAGTACGCAGTATTGGCAAACATCGTACAAGGTTTTACGACTCCCATAGCTATCGCTGTACTGTAAACAAAAGGCTTTATGGTTGAACCAACTTGGCGTCGACCTAATTTAACATGATCGTAGGCAAAATGGTTGTAATCAGCTCCCCCGACCCAAGCTTTCACAAAACCAGTTTGCGGTTCGATAGAAATTAATCCAGCATGTAAGAACGATTTGTAATAGCGAATTGAATCATTCGGAGTCATTACCGTATCAACCTCACCCTTCCAACTAAAAACTCGCATTGGAACAGGAGTGTTGAAATTAGATTTGATCTCTGTGTCCGAATATCCCGATGCCGATAAGCTTGCGTATCGAGGAGAATTTTTTCGAGCAGAGTTCATGATAGATTCAACGGTCTCTGCTGAAATAGAGTTAGTAAATGGGAAGTTTTTGACTTGTTTATTATTCTCATCAAAGGCCTTTTGAAGATCAGTTCCTAAGTGCTTCTCAACAGCCTCTTCAGCATAGCGTTGCAAATTAGCATCTATGGTCGTGTAAATCTTCAAACCATCTCGGTAAATATCATACTTAGTTCCGTCTTGACGTTTGTACTTAAGTGACCCATCTTCGTTGCGCTCATCGAACAAGGTAGTCAATTCCTTTCTCAACGATTCACGGAAATAAGGTGCCATACCTTGTTTGTGATCTACTACTTGATAGTTAGTGATCAAAGGTTTGTTCTTTAATTGATCGTATTCTTCTTGTGTGATCGGATTTCGGAGGCCTTCATTTTTACTATTACTATTTTTCAACCATTGATAGAGTACCTGGTTTCTTCTTGTCAAAGATCTAGTAGAATCTGCTGCACGTTTTTCTTTCACATCACTGTCAGAAACTGCACTTGGATCAATGCCTTTATCAGAAGCGATTACTCTGCGATAATTTTTCACAGTGAAGGTGTAGGGATTATACAGCGAAGGATTTTTACACATTCCTACTAACATGGCGGCTTCGTCCTTACTTAGATCGATCGGTTTTTTATTAAAATACACTTTGGCTGCGTTTTCAATTCCGACCGCATTGTATAAGAAATCGAACTGATTGAGATACATCGTGATGATCTCTTCCTTGGTATATCTTTTTTCCAAGCGTGTCGCTATGATATTCTCGCGAACTTTCTCGTTGATACGTTGAAAAATTCTACCTATTCTTCCGGATCCACCAGTCGGCGCTTCTCCACTGGCTCTTGCCTCTTCTTCGCGCTCACGCTGTTGTAGGGTAAATAACAATTTTGCCAACTGTTGGGAAATTGTAGAAGCACCCCCAGCACCCCCTACATTCACTACGGCTCTTCCTAATGCTCTGAAATCCACGCCAGAGTGATCATAAAAACGCTCATCTTCTGTAGCGATCAATGCGTCTGTTATATAAGGAGAGATTTCATTATACTTGATACTTGTTCGGTTTACCTTCCAATAGCGTCCCAGTTCAGTTTCACCATCATCAGCTAACACCACTGATGCTAATAATTCAGGCGGATTATCCAACATTGCCACCGGTGGAAGATCATCCTCGGATTGAAACAAAAACCAAGCAGTAACAATTAAGAAAGGTAAAAATGCCAGCACCCAAAAAGCAATGGTCCAACGTTTTTTACTTTCTGGAGAAATTTCAACTTTCGTTTCCTTTCTATCCCTCATAGTACAAATTATTTGAATGTAAAAATAAAGATTTCTTTGATTCAAGCACGTTTTATACGTACCATTATTGGAGAACGTCTCTTCGCTGACTATCTAGTTTGAGAAGAATGAACATCATCATAGAAAAAGACATCATAGAAGAACCTCCGTAGCTAAAAAACGGTAAGGGAATACCGATCACAGGAGCAAAGCCAATGTTCATACCAATATTAATAGCGAAGTGATAAAATAGGATCATCGCAACCGTGTATGCGTAAATACGGTTAAAGGCAGCTCGTTGACGTTCGGCTATTGCAATTATGCGGAGTAGCATGAACATATACAACACAATAAGTGTGAAAGTTCCCATAAAACCCCATTCCTCAGCGAATGGACAAAAAATAAAATCCGTCTCACTTTCCGGAACGTGGTTACTCTCGACACTGGAAACCGAGGCTTTGTTATAACCCTTACCGGTAAGTCCACCGGAACCAACAGCTGCCATAGCCCTGTTTCGGTTGTAGTCTTCTCCATCCGGATCCTCCTTCAATCCTAGAAATAATTCAATTCTCTCCTTTTGGTGGCTAGCCAATCCTTGGAATCCGTAGTTGACAGCAGAGGCTAGACCGGACACCATAACAAATCCAAAGATGACGAACAATGATGCCCTGGTGCGTTCACGTCTGGAAGAAATGAATCTTAGGATCAAAAAGGCAATAATGGCAAAAATAGCCAATGAAATAACGACACTATAGAATCCCGGAATCTCAAACCCCAGGAACTCAATTGTCTCATTACTCATGATCAAGGTAACCAAACTCAAGAAAACTACAACGAAAAGAATTGGAATAAAGTGACTCCCCATCCAAGTACTTTTTAGTTTCACACCCGGGATACTATTCACGATCTTTAAGATGAGCGGATCATAGGTAATACCCTCACGGTACATTACAAACAAAAATGACGTAAATACTACGAAAGTACCCGCGTCGGGTTGAAGTAATATGAGTACCATAGGTACCAAAATTATCGCATTGGCAATGAGTACAGTGGTAACGTTCTGTTGCTTCACGTTCACATTACTAATAAAACGCGCCAATAGTATTGCTGTACCGATCTTGGCAAACTCGGCAGGCTGAATACCCATTGTTCCGATCCCAAGCCATGCGCGTGCTCCGTTCACTGGTGGCATAAACAATACGACGACCAACAATATCAAAGTAAAACCATATATAGGTATACTGAATTTACGGTAAATGTCAGAATCGATCAGAAAGACCAGCAAACCTAGAAAGAGGGATACCCCCAGCCAAATTACCTGTTTACCATATTTTTGAGAGAAGTCGAAAAGGTTGGGATGATCTTCATTGTAGGCGGTAGAATATACGGTTGCAATCCCCATCAACAACATGATGATGTAGGTGGCAAACAACACCCAGTCCACATTGGCTATTAATGAATCATTTTTTCGCATCCTTATAGGTAAATTTCGCTTCTAAAATTGTTTGTTCTCTTTCTTTTTCGGTCACTTTTCCAGTTAAGTATTTTTCGATCATAAGTCCTGCCGTAGGACAAGCCCAAAGACCCCCACCACCTTTGGCGTTTTCAATAAACACTGCGATCGCAATTTTTGGCTGATACATCGGTGCAAAGGCAATAAAGGTTGAGTGATCGTCACCGTGTGGGTTCTGAACTGTTCCCGTTTTACCACAAACGATAATATCTTTTAGACGTGCTCTTCTGCCCGTACCTCCTGGTTCGTAAACAACACGTCGCATTCCTTCTACCACCACGTCATAATGTTCACGATCAATGCGTGTGTAATGCTTTTGTTTAAATTCTGGTCGAGGACCTTCCTTACCAATAGATTTTACGAAATGTGGCGTGATGTACCATCCGCGGTTCGCAATTTGCGCTGCCACATTGGCCATGTGCAGTGGTGTTAGCATCACCTCCCCTTGTCCGATGGATATGGAGCGAATAGTAGAAAATGCCCATCGATGGTGACCATACCATTTATCGTAAAAAGCAGGGTCAGGGATTAAGCCTTTTCTCATTCCCGTGATGTCGGTTTCGAGCACCTGACCGAGTCCAAAACTGTGCATATAATTGGCCCACGCAGTCAAACCAATCTCAGCATCTTCAAAAACACTCTTGCTCTTGTTTTGCTGGATAATTCTTCTTGTAACGGCATAATAATATGGATTACACGAGTGCTTGATAGCGTCTGCCAAATTTCCGGCACTTGGGTGATTGTGACAACCCACAATGGATTTATTACAAGGGAACCCTGAATTAGGAGTTATCACACCCTCCTGCAGACCAATGAGTGAATTCAATAATTTGAAGGTGGATCCCGGTGGATACTCTGCCGCAAGCGGCCTCGGATAGAGTGGTTTCGCCGGATCCATTACCAATCTAGGGTAGTTTTCAGAAATATTCCTTTTTCCAATTAACAGGTTGGGATCATATGATGGAGAACTAACCAACGCAAGAATTTCTCCCGTTGCAGGTTCAATAGCTACGATACAACCTCTTTTATTCTGAAGCAATTTCTCACCATATGCCTGCAGCTGAATATCGATTCCCAGATTTAAGGCCGGACCTTGTTTAGCCAAGGTGTCGTATTTTCCATCCGCATACGATTCAATGGCGTTGTTCAAGGCCGAAGTTACAATGTATTTAATTCCTTTTCTACCGCGTAATTCCTTTTCGTAATATCGCTCCAAACCTGCTCGACCAATATTATATCCGGGGCGATAAAAAGGATCCTCCTCTATTTCTTCACGATTTACCTCTGCCAAGTAGCCAACTATATTTGCTCCATTCGCAAATGGGTAACTGCGCATACTAGTAACTTCTTCATAAAATCCAGGAAAATTCTCCAAATGTGGAGCAATCTTGGCGATCTCTTCCAAGGTCATTTCCTTGATGAATGGATATGGACGGATTTTCTGGTAATTTGATGTTCGTTTTCCTGTGTGTCTGTTGAAATAGGTTCCTTCACCTTTCACAATTTCTTTGAAGCGATTACTCACTTCTTCGGGTGCCCATCCTATTAATTTAGCAAAAGCTACTGTGTCGAAATCCTTAATGTTATCCTCAATCATCATGAGGTTGTAATAGGTTCTGTTCGAAACGATCTTCTTTCCGTTGCGGTCAAACAGAACACCTCGAGGAGGCATGATCTCTTTGCGTTTTTCAGCTATTTCTTGTGCTCGCAGTGTCCATGTCTCATCAATCACCTGCATATAAAACAAGCGTATAGCATAAACTAGCCCCACCACTACGAATAGGGTAACGATAACATATTTTCTACTATCCAGATTCATCGTTCCTTTGGCTTAGCCACAAATAAAGCTTGAACGAGCAAACTAAGAATAAATGACAACGGCAGACTTAATAAGGTTTTTTGCATTATAAAGAAAAAATCAGTAATTCTGAAAATTTCCATGGTAAAAAACCATAAATGATGAATAATCAGCATGGAACCGTATACGAATACGAACCAGCGCGTTCCCATTTCATAGATATTTCCATCCGCGAAATTCTCATAGCCATCTCTTGGTGCATACATCTTGTAGATTATCGGTCGCATATAAGCTAAGAGTACAATGGATGAAGTATGCAAGCCATAGGTGTTTGACATGGCATCAATACCAAAACCAAGTAAAAATGCTATTCCCATCAAAGGTATAGTATCGATGTCAAATGGTAGAAGCACCAATAGAAGAGGGTACACCATTAACTGAATACCCCATCCCAGCTCCAATTGATTCAAGATCAAGGTTTGGATAAACATCAAAGCTATAAAGCGGAGGCTATATTTTAGAAAGGTATTCATTCTTCTTTATCGACAGGTATTTGGCTTTCCAATTTGTTTTGTTCCTCTTTCATTAGATTTTTAATTACATACACTCGCTGCAAGCTTCTGTAATCTTCAGAAAATAATAGTACCACATCCCACAAGGGTTTACCTTCAACGGCTTTTGTTTTTTCCACGACACCCACTGGAAGTCCACGCGGAAATATACCTGCTCCACCTCTAGTAACTACTTTGGTCCACTTTTTAATTTTTACATCGTTAGTGATTCCAGAAATAGAACCCCGTCTTGGGTCTCTCCCATCCCATTTCAACAGTCCGAATAAACCTAAGTCTTCCATCATAACATCAATATTAATGTTTTCTGTAAGTACAGATTTAACCACTGAAAAATGAGGACTAACATTATGAATGATGCCGACAACACCCTTATCACTGAAAACACCCATTCCTCTTTTTATTCCATTGACACTTCCAATATTCAGCGTAAAATAATTATTCCGTTTTGTTACGGTTGAATTCAAGACAGTAGCTGGTAAATATTGATACTGTTGCTTATATAATGTATCCTCGATTCTGACTAAATTGTGTTGAAGTCTTCTGAAACTTTGAGGATCACGTTCTCTTAATTTGATGTTTTCCTTTTGAAGGAGATCATTGGTTCTGGCCAAATTGAAGTGCTTTGTAAGTTCATATTCGGTTTCCATGATTTTTCCTTGAATTGCACCGGCTGTTGTTAGGTACTGTGCGCGTGGATATTGTAAAAAAGTGAAATAGGTCGATAATGCAAGGATTTGCAGCACGACAAAAATCAAGAAAATACGAAAACGCCTGAAAAAAGCGATTAGATTGCGCATGTGCAAAGATAAGAAAGTACTATCAAATAACGTTATTCGAAAAAATTACTTTTTCATCAAGATCACATAAAAAAATCCCTTCGAAAAGGGATTCAATTAAATTAGTCTTTTATTAAGAATTGGAACTTATCGATATTCTTTAATGCGATACTTGTTCCTCTTGCGACGGCTCTCAGCGGATCCTCTGCAATATGCACCGGAAGTTTTGTTTTGGCCTGGATTCGTTTGTCTAATCCACGGAGCATTGAACCTCCACCTGCAAGATAAATTCCTGTTTTATAAATATCTGCCGATAACTCCGGCGGCGTCATTTCAAGTGCACTTAAAATCGCTTCTTCGATCTTTGAAATAGTTTTATCCAAGGCATGAGCTACCTCAGCATATGAAATAACGATCTCCTTTGGAATACCCGTCATCAAATCTCTACCTCGTACGGCAAAA
>JBFHIN010000049.1:0-9665 GCA_041596415.1 Crocinitomicaceae bacterium
ATTTCTGGGTACTTTCGAGCCAAACAAACAAAATGTTATTGGATCCGATGTAGCAGGTAAACTTGTTCAACTATTTATCACAGAAGGAGACATGGTGAAACAAGGCCAAGTAATCGCTAAAATTGATGATGAATTGTTACAATTACAGTTGCAAAATGCACAGGTAAATCTTGAAAATCAAAAAAGTGATGAAGCGAGGTATGCTGTTTTGGCAAAAGACAATGCAATACCGGCCGTTCAGCTGGAAAAAACAAAACTGAGTGTAAGATCTGCAGAAATTCAGGTGAAACAGGCCCAAAAACAAGTGAAGAGCAGCACGATAACCGCACCTTATCCAGGAGTGATCAGCAAAAAAATGGTCGATCTTGGATCGGTAATCGGACCGGGCTCACCATTGGTTGAGATCACGGATATTTCCACCTTAAAACTTACCATTTCCGTTCCGGAAAGAGACATTCTGAAATTCAAAAAAGGACAAGATGTACTTGTTACTTCAGACATTCACGAAGGAAAAGAGTTCAAAGGAAAAGTAAGCAGCATTGGCGTTACAGCGGACAAGGCACACAACTTTAAAATTCAGGTAACTGTCAATAATACTTCTCAGGATCCTTTACTTGCAGGTATGTACGGCTCTGTATCTCTCAACAATTCTCAAAGCACCAAGGCTTTATCAGTACCAAGAAGTGCGCTGATCGGATCATCAAAAAATCCGCAAGTGTATTGTATTGTAAATGGCAAGGCAGAACTGCGTTCGTTTACAGCAGGAACAAGTGATGGTAAATACATTGAAGTAGTACAAGGATTATCAACTTCGGATAAAATCATTACAAAAGGACAAATCAATCTTCAAAATGGCTCAAACGTAGCCGTAAAAAAGTAAGCACATGTCAATTACAGAATTAGCGATAAAACGTCCTTCGTTCATTATCGTAATATTTACCATTTTGATCGGAGGTGGCTGGATAAGTTACAAACAGCTGAGTTATGAATTATTGCCTGATTTCTCTCCACCCCTTTTAACCGTAACAACGTTGTATCCGGGAGCTTCTCCAAGTACCGTTGAAAACCAGGTTTCAAAACCCCTTGAGGACGCACTCAGTGGACTAGAGAACATTTCGGAGGTTACCACTTTTTCTTTTGAAAATGCTTCTCTAGTATTACTCGAATTTAAACATTCGGCCGACATGGATCTGGTCATGCAGGAAACGCAACGGAAGATCAACTATATGGTGAGCACCTTACCAGCTGATATTGAGACACCTGCGATTGCAAAGATAGAACCGAATGCAGCTCCGGTACTTCAGGTAAGTGTCATTGCTCCGAATATGGATGAAGAAGCCTTCACGCAACTCATGGATGATCAATTACTTCCACAGATCAAACAAACTAAAGGTGTGGCCGAAGTAGTAGTACTCGGAGGAGAAAAAAGAGAGGTTCGTGTCAATGTAGACAACGAAAAAATGAAATTGTATGGCTTAAGCTTTCCTCAGATCTCTCAAGCCATAAAAGCTGCAAATATTGAGTTTCCAACTGGAAAAGTGAAAGATCGCGAAAACCAGATGACGGTTCGTCTGGCCGGAAAGTTCTCAAAGGTTGCTGAACTGAACAACTTGATCTTGTTTGCGGATGGAACATCGACGGTGAGACTGCGTGATGTGGCCGAAGTAATTGATGGAACGGAAGACACTAAAACCATATCAAGGTTGAATGGTGAAAATGGTATTGGTCTGCGCATTAAGAAACAATCCGATGCCAATGCAGTTCACATGTCGAAAGATACACGCGACAAATTCAATCTTCTGGAGAAAAAATATGCCAAAGAAGGATTAAAGTTTACCGTTGCAACAGACACTTCGGTTCCTACCATTGAATCGGTGGACGCTGTAATTCATGATCTTGAACTTGCTGTTCTGTTGGTTGCCGCAGTTATGCTTCTCTTCTTACACAGTTTGAGAAATGCAGTGATCGTATTAATTGCAATTCCAGCTTCGTTGATATCAACCTTTATCGCCATGTACTTGCTCGGTTATACCTTGAACCTTATGACGCTTTTAGCTATGTCATTGGTCATAGGTATTCTCGTGGATGATAGTATCGTTGTCCTCGAAAACATCTACCGACATTTACAGATGGGCAAAAAACGCAAAGTTGCAGCCCTTGAGGGTAGAAATGAAATTGGATTCACCGCTCTTGCCATTACCCTGGTGGATGTTGTGGTTTTCTCTCCGGTGGTATTTATTGAAGGAACCATTTCTGATATTTTACAGCAATTCTCTATCGTTGTGGTAATCTCAACACTGATGTCGTTGTTCGTATGTTTTACACTTACGCCATGGTTAGCTTCGCGCTTTGCTAAAGAAACAGTACTGAATCCGAAAAATCCATTTCAAGCAATTTTGATCTGGTTTGAAAGACGTGTCGAGATATTCACGGAGCAATATGTGAAATTGGTGGCATGGGTGTTACGTCACAAAATTATCACATCTGTTGGAGTAGTTGGTCTTTTCGTAATTACTGGTCTGGTCATGAGTATGGGAATTGTTGGTTCAGAATTCGTTGCGCAAGGCGACCAAGGTAAATTCATGATCAAACTTAAATACGATAAAAGCACCCCATTTGCGGTAAACAATGCCACGACTTATCAAATCGAGAAGTTTCTTTTAGCTCAGAAAGATGTTGATATCGTCTTTTCGAATGTTGGTGGCCCAAGTGCCGGAATGGGAGCTGCATCTTTTGGAAATGAGTCGAGATCGGAGCTTACGGTGAAATTGAAGCCGGGTGTTCAGATGAAAGTTCCAACGATCGATTACATGAATATTATGCGTAAACGCATCGAAGAAAAATTTGCCGGCATCGAAGTGAAAACAATAAATATTGGAATGGTAGAAAGTGAAGAAGCTCCTATTGAGATCTTTCTTTCGTCTGACGACACCGATAAACTGATGCATGAAGCGCGCAAACTTAAAACAGTCATCCAAAATATTCCGGGAGCAAAAGACCCTGTAATTTCTACTGATGACGTAGCGCCGGAAATACGTATCAGCTTGAATCGTGAAAAAATGGGTCAATTGAATCTTCCAATCGCCAATGTTGGGATACAACTTCAAACAGGACTAACTGGTAATGATGAAACACAATTTGATTTCAAAGGTACTGAATCCGACATTCGCGTAATGCTCGACGAATACGATCGTAAGAATGTGGATGATATAGCTGATATGACCTTTCCGACGAATGATGGGAAATTGATTCGACTAAAAGAATTTGCTGACATTTCAGTAGAAAACGGTAGAGGGACACTGGAAAGAAAAAACAGGAGAAGCTCCACGACGATTCGTGCTTATGTCTTGGGTGCCCCGGCAGGAAATGTTGGAATGGCTATTGAAGAACATTTAAAGAACAACCCGCTTCCAGAGGATGTATTCCTTACTTGGGGTGGTGAGATAAAAAGACAAAATGAGTCCTTTGGCGCATTAGGCACTGCTATGGGAATCGGACTTATTCTCGTATACTTGATCATGGTGGCACTTTATGACAATTTTGTTTATCCGTTTGTGGTTCTTTTCTCCATTCCTGTTGCTCTGATTGGGGCCTTATTAGCACTCAATTTGACATCATCAAACATTGGGATCTTTACAGGACTTGGGATGATCATGCTTTTGGGATTGGTGGCAAAAAATGCAATTTTAATTGTGGATTTCACCAATCACTTAAAAGAAACAGGTAAAAATACTGTAGACGCACTGCTCGAAGCCGTTCGCGAACGTATGCGCCCAATTTTAATGACTACTATCGCCATGGTAATCGGTATGATTCCAATTGCAACTGCAGTTGGTTCTGGTGCAGAGTGGAAAAACGGCTTGGCTTGGGTACTTATCGGAGGACTTACCTCTTCCATGTTCTTGACCATATTGATTGTACCTATGATGTATTATGTTGTTGACAGAATTCAGGAAAAATTCCGCAGAAAAGGAAAAGATCTTATTCCCGATACGGCTCCAATTTAATATCGGAGTCAGGGAACTCTTGCAAGAACATCTTTTTTGAGTTTTGTAAGAAAGGCACACAAGCAAAGAATTTTACTTAAATTCGCAGACAATAATTTTAGCTGAAACAATTATGAATTACGACATCATCGTTATTGGGAGTGGACCCGGAGGATATGTAACTGCAATCCGCGCTTCACAATTAGGTTTAAAAACTGCAGTTGTTGAACGTGAATCACTTGGTGGTATCTGTTTGAACTGGGGATGTATCCCGACAAAAGCCTTATTGAAAAGTGCTAATGTATTTGAGTACCTAACACATGCATCAGATTATGGTATCTCCGTGAAAGAAGCAAAAGCTGATTTCGGCGCAATGGTTGATCGTAGTCGTGGCGTTGCCAGCGGAATGAGTGCCGGTATCCAGTTCTTAATGAAAAAGAACAAGATCGATGTGATCAAAGGAAATGGTGTTGTAAAACCAGGTAAGAAAGTTGCCGTTACCGGCGAGGACGGTAAAACGACCGAATACACAGCTGACAAAGGAATTATTATCGCTACTGGAGCACGCTCAAGAGAATTGCCAAATCTTCCTCAAGATGGTGAGAAAATTATCGGATACCGCCAGGCCATGACACTTAAAACTCAACCTAAAAAGATGGTTGTTGTAGGTTCAGGTGCTATCGGTGTAGAGTTCGCTTATTTCTATAATGCAATCGGAACTGAAGTAACCGTAGTTGAATATTTACCGAACATTGTTCCTATCGAGGATGAAGAGGTTTCCAAGCAATTAGAGAAATCATTCAAGAAAATGGGAATCAATGTGATGACCGGTGCTTCTGTTGAAAGCGTTGACACCAAAGGAAAAGGCTGTGTTGTCAGTGTTAAAACGGCTAAAGGAGAAGAGAAGATCGAATGTGATGTAGTTCTTTCTGCTGTTGGTATTTCAGCCAACATTGAGAACATTGGATTAGAAGAAGTTGGCATTGTGGTAGACAAAGGTCGTATTTTAGTGAATGATTACTACCAAACAAACATCCCTGGTTACTATGCCATCGGTGACGTTATTCCTACAGCGGCTCTTGCCCACGTGGCTTCAGCAGAAGGAATTATCTGTGTTGAAAAAATTGCAGGACATCATCCTGAACCATTGGATTATGGTAACATCCCAGGATGTACGTATTGTTCACCTGAAGTTGCATCGGTTGGAATGACTGAAAAAGCGGCCAAGGAAGCAGGTAAGGATATTAAAATTGGTAAATTCCCGTTCTCTGCATCCGGAAAAGCGAGTGCAGCAGGAGCAAAAGACGGATTTGTTAAATTGATCTTTGATGCAAAATACGGAGAATTACTAGGTGCACATATGATTGGTGCAAACGTTACGGAAATGGTAGCTGAGATTGTGGCGATTAGAAAATTAGAAACAACAGGTGAAGAACTAATTAAAACAGTTCACCCTCACCCAACTATGTCGGAAGCTATTATGGAAGCTGCCGCAGCTGCATACGGCGAGGTTATACATTTGTAAGAATTGATAAAGGAAGAAGGACTCAGTCATCTGGGTCCTTTTTTCATGTCTAAAAGTGGAGAGAGAAAATGGAAAAACTGATCAGATTTAAAAAGGAACTGCAAGGCATTGAACTACCCGTCAATTTTACGTTTCCTTTTTATTATGAACCTCACCCCCTCGCTCTATTTGCTGCTCAAGAACTACAAGAGTACCTTGAGAATCAAACCGATTTTAACCATAATTTCGGCATAAAAGATCAAGATCCCAAAAACCCGATTGGTAAAATGTTCGGTGTGCTAGTAGTTCAAGATAAAAAAGGTGAGCTGGGTTATCTGGCTGCTTTTTCCGGTAAATTGGCCAATTCAAATGAACACACACTTTTCGTTCCTCCTGTTTTTGATATATTAAAAGACTACGATTTTTTTAGGAAGGTTGAAAAAGAAATTGATGCTATTACAGCACAACTCATTACACTGGAAAATTCCGAAGAACATCTACGGCTAAAAAACAGGGTACAACAAGTAGAAAAAGTAACCAAGAGATATTTACAAATCGTTAAGAGCCACATAAAAAGAAATAAAACACAACGTACAGTTCTAAGATCAAACGCTACAGAAACTGAGCAGAATTTGCTGAATGAACAAAGTAAAAAGGAACAATATTTCCTAAAATTCAAAAGCAAACAGCTCTCTGAAAACGTTCAAAAAGCAAAGGCTGAACTTCAAAACTTTACATTTGAGTTGGACCGTTTACGAACTCTTCGAGCTGAAAAATCTTCGACGATGCAACAAGAGATCTTTGATCAATATGTGTTTTATAACGCCAAGAAAGAAAAAAAATCTCTCAATGCAATTTTTGCTCCGACCGTTGAACAAAAACCACCGGCAGGAGCAGGTGAATGCTCGGCTCCCAAACTATTACATTTCGCCTTTGCCCATGATTTAAAACCTGTTGCGATGGCCGAATTCTGGTGGGGAGCATCGCCGCAATCTGAAATTAGAAAACATAAACAATACTACCCCGCCTGTAAGCGAAAATGTGAGCCTATTTTAGGTCATATGCTGAATGCCACAACGCTCGACCCTAACCCCATGATCGAGCCATTGGAAAAAAGAATTGAGCACGTAGAGGTTCTTTATAAGGACGACCAGATATTAATTCTCAATAAGCCGGAGGAAACATTGTCAGTTCCGGGAAATGGAAATTACGATTCTTTGTTTAGCTATGTTCAACGTAATTTTGAATCACAAGACGGACACTATATCGTACATCGATTGGATATGTCAACGTCCGGAATTCTCATTTTCGCATTCACTAAGTCAGCTCATTACAATTTACAACGTCAATTCCTAAAACGAAAAGTGAAAAAACGCTACGTTGCACTTTTGGAAGGAAAACTAATGGATCAACGAGGGCGTATTGAGCTTCCATTGACACTTGACTTCAACGATCGACCACGACAAATGGTATGTCATGAAACGGGTAAAGTTGCTGTTACCGAATGGGAACAAATCGAATACAGAGCTGAAACAAATCAAACATTGGTCTATTTTTATCCTTTAACCGGAAGGACACATCAATTAAGAGTTCACGCGGCACATCCGGCAGGACTAAATTCTCCTATCCTTGGTGACGATCTTTACGGAACTGCTGGTAAAAGACTTCACCTACACGCCGAAAGCATTCAATTTCAGCATCCTAAAAGCCACGAAATAATAGCTATTCAGAAAAAAATAGATTTCTAATTATTTACCTATACCAACTTTTACACCAAGCGTTAGTAGATATCGCACACCATCGTAGGCATTTTTATCCCAGAAATAAGAATAACTTCCAGTATTCCCATCGTACGCACTCAGTACGCGGTATCGG
Source organism: Crocinitomicaceae bacterium (assembly GCA_041596415.1). GTDB lineage: Bacteria > Bacteroidota > Bacteroidia > Flavobacteriales_D > Crocinitomicaceae > M0103. The sequence continues at coordinate 7,366 of JBFHIN010000049.1, forward strand.
ATATGAGATTCATAACCTAGACCTAAACCACCGAAGAAATCCAAAGAGAAATTATCACTTAACCAAGTTTGATAACCAAAATTGAATGTGAAATAGAAGTGATTCTCACTCCCTTTAGTGTCTTTTAGATTTTCTGAATAATCGACAATTCCAAAGTTCATTAAGCGGTATTTCAATACTGGTGAAACATAGAATCCATTGAGTGCTTTACTATTATCCAAAGGATAAAACCTGTACCCCGCAGACGCAAAAAAGCCCGGTTTACTGGTCTCTGTAGTATAAGAATAAAACGGATCGATATAACCAAAATGATTATTGTTCACTGAGAATCCTACATTCGAAAGTGTAGGCCCCAATTCAAATTCAATACTCGACATTTCGTCAATTTTTCTCTCATAGCCAAAATTAATTTCACCGGCAAGCATTTGAAGCGGACTAAATTTCAGTACAGACATATTATCGACTATCCTGCGCTCCTTTTTTTCTTTGTACATCCATTTAGAAGCTCCTCTGTCGATAACGATAAATTTCTCTTCTTGAGCTATAGTCTTACATGCAAATCCCAATATAAATAGGGCAATTAAATTCAATTTCATAGTAATATGTTTAGTGACAATTGTCTATAATGCAAAATAGCGCATTTTATTTTACTTGGATGATATCTTTTTTTGAAAACAACTTTTCTTCAAATTCAAAATCTAATCTTCCTAACTGTAAGCCTGCCCATCCTACTTGGTTGATCAGAACGGTTTGACCCTCTAAATTAATCTCTTCCACCGGACGCTCTAGAAATGTGTGCGTATGCCCCCCAAGAATCAAATGAATGTTTTTTGAATTTCTGGCCAGAACCTTATCTGAAACTTTATTGTCTGTATATTCAAAACCTAGATGGGACAAACAAATAATCAAATCACATCCTTGTTTTTTTAGGTTTTCAGCTTCTTGATTTGCAATACCTATCGGATCATAATATGCCGTATCCTCATATTTTGAAGGAGGAACTAATCCTTTCAACTCTACACCCACTCCGAAGATTCCTATTTTCAAATCTCCCTTAGAAATGATCGTAGAACGTTGCGTAACATTATTTAAAATGGTCTGTGAAAAATCGTAGTTAGCACACAAAAAAGGGAAGTTAGCATATTGTTTCGCTCGATAGAATCCTTCCAATCCGCCGTCAAAATCATGATTCCCCATAGTTGAAGCATCATAACCCATTTCAGTCATAAGTTTGATCTCGAGGACCCCACCATATTTATTGAAATAAGGTGTTCCTTGAAAGATATCACCTGCATCTAAAAGCAAAACATGTTCTTCCTGCTCACGGATCTTTTGAATTAGCTCAAAACGCTTCGAAACACCACCCTGACCGGGATATTTAGAATGATTCACAGGAAAGGGATCGATATTCGAATGCGTGTCGTTGGTATGAAGAATCGTCAATCTTTTTTTCTTGGAAGGTTTTGAAATCTCATTGGCCAATAGCCTGGGTGAAAGAAGTATACCACCACTAATTACGAATGAATTCTGTAAAAACTTTCTTCTCTGCATGATCAAAACTTAATTCTTACAACACTGTCTTCCTTCAGAATCTTTTGTTCCTTCGCCACAGCAATCAACTCATCTCTCATGAGCTCACCAGTTTGATTCTCTTCTGTCCTTAGCTTAAAAAACTCCATTTTATCTCCACCATTGATCAAATAATCTGAAGTTATAACCCAAAAACTTTCGGTATTATCTTGCCAACCATTGATCTTTAGCTTACCATCACTTAAAGTAGCATTTGCGATAGGTTCACCTCCGGTTTTTATCAAATACGCTTCGATATCCGAAAGAGCACTTTTCGGCAACTTTGCCCAAACCACCAGATTGTCAAAGGGCATTAACTTATATATATCTCCAACGGTTATCGATCCTTTGTTTAAACTTGCCCTTAAACCACCTGTATTGAGCAAGCAGATAACCGGAATACTTAGCCGTTTATTTTTTGTTTGCTGATAGAAGATTGCATCTGCCACCCAATTCCCTAAATTTGAACCTGGACGCCCTACAACGAAGTCAGTATTTGACTGAGCAATGATTTGATCCATGTCCTTACTCAATGAATCTCTATACGGAGTGATCAAACTATCCAATTTTGAATTTGACGGCATATCACCTGCAAGTACAACTTGTTCATTTTGCACAAATATGTGTGAAGCAGAAGAGCAGGCCATTAGACCTGCTCCCATAAAAAATACTATCCAAAATAGTTTCATTACTCAATCACTATTTTTTTCTGCGTGCTACCCAAAGGTGTA
>JBFHIN010000050.1:0-9648 GCA_041596415.1 Crocinitomicaceae bacterium
ATAAAGTTAGTGTCCTGTGTCTGCATACCTAAAACCACGAAATTTGAGTAAATCTCACCCTTAAGCCACAATGTTTTAGGACTTTCTTTTGTGTCAACATGTACAGCGGCTTCATCAATATAGCCTTTAGCAGCGATTAGTGCTTTTTTAGCGGATTCCATATCACCTGTTGCTAATGCAGGTTGGTATTTGTTTTTAAATTCAACAGCGGCACTTGTTTCGTTTTTCTTTTGAGCGATAGACGCGGAAGATACGATAATAGCGCTTGCGATTAATGTAATTTTCTGAATCTTGTTTTTCATTTCTTTTTACTTAAAGATGTAAAATTAATTATTTTCCACATCGGAGTTTTCAATATCCGTGCCATTCTCGTTCAATTCGTCCATATCATCTTCGTCTTCACTTCTTGGGACGCGAGCGACAGCCGCAATTTCGGAATTACTTTTCAAATTAATCAACTTAACTCCTTGTGCTGCTCTTCCCATTGTGCGAATGGTATCAATATGCATGCGAATGGTAATTCCGTTTTTAGTAATGATCATTAGATCTTCCTCGTCAGTAACATTTTTAATCGCCAACAACGGACCTGTTTTATCTGTAAGATTTAGTGTTTTAACACCCTTTCCTCCACGGTTAGTGATACGGTAAACTGGTTCTTTGTCTTCAGGATCATTCAAATAAGTACGTTTTCCAAAGCCTTTTTCGGAAACAACAAGTATTGTCGAGAAAATATCTTCAACGCAGATCATACCTACTACTTGATCGTCTTTACTTGTCAAAGTTACACCTCTAACTCCAGATGCATTTCTACCCATAGGACGAACAGTAGCTTCATTGAAACGAATTGCTCTACCATTTGAAGTTGCAAGAACAATTTCATTTGAACCATTGGTTAGTTTAGCTTCAAGTAATTCATCATTATCACGAATTGTAATAGCGTTAATACCGTTGGAACGTGGGCGAGAGTATGCTTCTAGAGAAGTTTTCTTAATAACACCTAGTTTAGTACACATCACAATAAAGTTGTTCTCCACGTATTCAGTGTCCGTTAGATCTTGAACTTTTACGTAGGCTTTTACTTTATCATCTTGAGGGATATTGATCAAGTTTTGGATAGCACGTCCTTTGGCAGTCTTGTTGCCTTCAGGAATTTCATACACGCGCATCCAGAAACATCTACCTTTTTCAGTAAAGATCAATAAATAGTTATGGTTGGTCGCAACGAACAAATGTTCTAAGAAATCTTTATCTCGCGTAGTGGAGCCTTTAGATCCCATACCTCCACGATTCTGAACTTTGTATTCGTTTAGACTTGTACGCTTGATATAACCTGCATGTGAAATAGTTACGACAACTTCTTCATCAGCAATAAGATCTTCCATACGCATTTCGCTAGCCGAATACTCGATACGAGATCTTCTGTCATCACCATATTTTTCACGAACTTCAATGAGTTCGTCTTTGATGATTTGCATTCTTCTGTCTTCTCTATCCAGAATATCTTTCAAATCCGCGATCAATTTTACTAGATCATCAAATTCCGCTCTTAGTTTATCCTGCTCAAGTCCTGTTAATTGTCTCAATCGCATTTCAACGATCGCTCTGGCTTGAATTTCAGAAAGTGCAAAACGTTCGATCAATTTTTCACGAGCTTCATCCGGAGATTTAGACCCTCTGATCAATGCAATTACTTCGTCGATATTATCAGAAGCAATGATTAAACCTTCTAGAATATGAGCTCTTTCCTCAGCTTTTCTTAGCTCGTATTTGGTGCGTCTAATCACCACCTCGTGACGGAAGTCGACGAAATTGGAAATCAAATCTTTTAAATTGACCATTACTGGTCGACCATCAACAAGACAAATGTTATTGACTGAGAATGAGGTTTGTAACTGCGTGTATTTGAATAGCTTATTCAAAACAACGTTAGCGATCGCATCTCTCTTAATTTCATAAACGATGCGCATACCGTTTCTGTCCGACTCATCTCTGATGTCAGAAATACCTTCGATCTTTTTATCATTGATCAATTCTGCGGTCTTTTTGATCATGTCCGCCTTATTCACCTGATAAGGGATTTCAGTAACAATGATTTGTTCTCTGCCGTTCGCTTCCTCGATCTCAGCTTTTGCGCGCATAACGACTCTTCCTTTACCGGTCGTCAATGCATCACGAACTCCTTCGTAGCCATATATGATTCCCCCTGTTGGAAAATCTGGAGCTTTTACATATTTAAGAAGTTCTTCAATATCAATCTCTTTATTATCAACGTAGGCAACGATACCATCAATTACTTCTCTCAAGTTGTGAGGCGCCATGTTTGTAGCCATACCAACGGCAATTCCACTAGCACCATTCACCAATAAGTTCGGTATTTTAGAAGGAAGCACAGAAGGTTCTTCTAAGCTATCGTCAAAATTTGGAGAAAAGTCAACAGTTTCCTTGTCCAAGTCGTTAAGCATTTCTTCAGCGATCTTTCTTAATCTCGCCTCAGTATAACGCATAGCAGCCGGGCTATCACCATCCACTGAACCAAAGTTACCTTGGCCATCAACTAAAGGGTATCTTAGTGACCATGGTTGCGCCATACGCACCATAGTATCGTATACAGAACTGTCACCGTGTGGGTGATACTTACCCAATACTTCACCTACAATCCTCGCTGATTTTTTATAAGGACGATTTGAAAAAACTCCCAAATCCTGCATACCATATAATACACGTCTGTGTACAGGTTTGAAACCATCGCGAACATCTGGTAGGGCACGCGACACAATTACCGACATCGAATAATCGATGTAGGCTGATTTCATTTCATCCTCGATGTTTATTTGGATTATTCTCTCTCCATCTGCCATCTTGTCACATTTTTATTTTTTGCACGTTAATTGTGCAGGTTAAAGCAAGTTCCGAAATTAGTCATTTTCCATGAACAAAATCCTTGTTTAGGTTGTTTTTACTAACAAAAATCTGTGGAAAATTGAGTTTTCTGGATACTTATTAACAATTTATTCGTTTTATATTTGTACATGAGGATAAATATGCATTTTTATCCTGTTAACGTTTGAAAGATATGGAAGCAAAATTTTCGCCCAGAGTTAAGGATGTTATTAGTTTTAGCAGAGAAGAGGCCATTCGTCTGGGTAATGATTTTATTGGAGTTGAACATTTATTACTTGGTATTATTCGCGAAGGCGATGGTACTGCAATTAAGTTAATGAATGAGTTTCATATTGATCTTGCTCACATAAGAATGGAGATTGAGCAGGGGTTGTCGAAATCGAGTGCAAAAAATTATGTCGCTTCGACAAATATTCCACTTGTGAAACAGGCTGAGAAGGTATTGAAAATGACCTATTTGGAAGCTAAGCTATTTAAAAGTCCGATTATCGGGACGGAGCATTTGTTATTGTCTATTCTTAAAGAAGAAGATAGTTACGCATGCAGTGTACTGAATAAGTACGGTATTATTTATGAAAACATAAAAGATGAATTTGAAGCTATGATGGATGAGAAAACAACACCAAGAGCTGAATTTCCGGGGAGTCAAGATGATGATTCTGGGGAACAGTTCTCGTCACAACGTAAATCTTCAGATCCAAAATCGAAAACTCCAGTATTGGATAATTTTGGTAGAGATCTGACTAAATTGGCAGAGGCCGGAAGGTTGGACCCAATCGTCGGTAGAGAAAAGGAGATTGAGCGCGTAAGTCAGATCCTTTCTCGTCGTAAGAAAAACAATCCTATCCTTATAGGTGAGCCTGGGGTTGGTAAAAGTGCCATTGCAGAAGGTTTGGCATTAAGAATCGTTCAACGTAAAGTTTCCAGGGTACTTTTCAATAAACGAATTATCTCTCTGGATCTTGCATCCTTAGTTGCAGGAACGAAATATCGTGGTCAGTTTGAAGAACGCATGAAAGCTGTTATGCAGGAAATTGAAAAGAATCCTGACGTAATACTGTTTATTGATGAGATTCACACAATCATTGGTGCGGGAGGTGCAAGTGGGTCGTTGGATGCATCTAATATGTTCAAGCCTGCCTTAGCGCGTGGTGAGATGCAAGCGATTGGTGCAACGACGCTAGATGAATTTCGTCAGCATATTGAAAAAGATGGGGCATTGGAGCGTCGCTTCCAAAAAGTAATTATCGAGCCAACAACAATTGAGGAAACGGTACAGATCTTGAATAATATTAAGGAAAGATATGAGGAGCATCACTCTGTTGCTTATTCACCTGAAGCTGTGGAAGCGTGTGTAAAGTTGACTGAAAGATATATTACTGATCGTCATCTACCGGATAAAGCGATTGATGCGTTGGATGAAGTTGGGTCTCGTGTTCACTTGAATAATATTAATGTTCCTCAGGAAATATTAGATATTGAAGGTAAGATCGAAGGACTTAAGGATGAAAAAACTGAAGTTATAAAGTCGCAACAATACGAGAAAGCTGCAGAGTTGAGAGATTCTGAGCGAAAATTACAGGAGCAATTGGAAGTAGCTAAGAAAAAATGGGAAGAAGAATCTAAAAGCAATCGCGTTTTGGTTACGGAAGAACATGTAGCTGAAGTTGTTTCCATGATGTGTGGTATTCCGGTTACACGTATCTCTCAATCTGAAACTGGGAAACTAGTGAATATGGCTCATGAACTTGAAGGAAAAGTAATCGGTCAGTCCGAAGCTGTTTCGAAAGTAGTAAAGGCAATTCAGCGTAATCGTGCAGGGCTTAAAGATCCCAACAAACCAATTGGATCCTTCTTCTTCTTAGGGCCAACAGGGGTTGGTAAGACTCAGTTGGCTAAAGTATTGGCAAAATACTTATTTGACTCTGAAGACGCCTTGATTCGAATTGATATGAGTGAATACATGGAGAAATTCTCGATCTCAAGATTGGTCGGAGCGCCTCCGGGATACGTCGGGTATGAAGAGGGTGGACAGCTGACTGAAAAGGTGAGAAGAAAACCATACTCGATCATACTTTTGGATGAGATTGAAAAAGCACATCCGGATGTGTTTAACTTATTGTTACAAGTGTTGGATGATGGCCATATGACGGATGGACTTGGAAGAAAGATCGACTTCAAGAATACCATATTGATTATGACATCTAACATTGGCGCCAGACAGTTAGCCGATTTTGGTTCTGGTGTTGGATTTGGTACTAAAGCTAAAGAATCATCAAGAGATGAAGATGCGAAATCTGTAATTCAAAACGCATTGAGAAAAGCATTTTCACCAGAGTTTTTAAATCGTATTGACGATATGATTCTATTCAAGTCATTGACCCGAGAGGATATACATAAGATCATTGATCTGGAGTTATTTAAGTTGTATGGAAGAATTAACGATCTAGGATACCAGATTGAGCTGACTGAAAAGGCTAAAGATTTTATCGTAGATAAAGGTTATGACGAGAAATATGGAGCAAGACCGCTGAAAAGAGCTATTCAGAAATTTATCGAAGATCCATTAGCTGAGGAGATAATAAAATCAAATCTGCATGAAGGTGACAAGATAAAAATAGATATAGGCAAAGAAGGTTCAGAAGAATTGTCTATCAAGATTGAAAAAGGAAAAAGCAAAGCGAAGTCTAAAGAATAACATAAAGCCTCCGAAAGGGGGCTTTTTTATTTAGAATAGTTCAGAATTGCGGCTCTAACAGATCCGAATTTATCGAGAAGTGCTGCTGCGGTGCTTGAATCTACATTTAATTCGCTCATGATCATATTAACACCTCGGTCAATGAGTTTATTATTACTCAACTGCATGTCTACCATACGATTGCCTTTAACGTGTCCAAGTTTTATCATTAAACTTGTTGAGATCATGTTAAGTACCAGTTTCTGGGCAGTTCCCGATTTCATGCGTGTGCTACCTGTAACGAATTCAGGTCCGACTTCAGGTGTGATTTCATGTTGAGCAAGGATTGATAGTGGTGATCCCGGGTTACAAGAAATACCCGCAGTGAGTACATCATTTTCAATTGCTTTTTCGATAGCTCCGAGCACATAAGGAGTAGTGCCTGATGCTGCAATTCCTACTAAAGTGTCTTTAGCAGAAATTTCATATTCCAATAGATCTTTCCAGCCTTGAGTAGTGTCATCTTCGGCAAATTCAACTGCACGTCTAATGGCTTGATCTCCACCCGCTATTATGCCTACAACTACGCCATGTTCAACACCAAAAGTAGGAGGACATTCGCTTGCGTCAACAATTCCAAGTCTACCACTTGTACCTGCGCCAATATAGAATAATCTACCGCCTTCTTTCATGCGTAAAAAACACGCATCAACGAAATTTTCTATTGATGGAATTACTTTTTCAATCGCATAGGCAACTTTTTTATCTTCCTCATTTATATTGGTCAATAATTCATGAGTCGACATTTGTTCCAGTCGATCGTACAAAGAAGAACTTTCAGTGATTTTTTTCATATCAAATAGGCTCTTGATTCATTTTCATTTAGTTCAATTTCCACACGTTCTTGAAGTGTTGTGGAAAGGCTGAGTCCTACGAAATCAGCTTTAATTGGATATCGGCGGTGTTTTCTATCTACCAGCGCAACTGTTTTGATGGCTTTTGTTGGTTGCTCAAGAAGTTTAACTAATGAATATTGCATTGTCTTTCCTGAATTCAAGACATCATCAACCAAAACAATAAAAGTGTTTTTCAGTTCTTCTTCAGGGATACTCAATTTTACCGGATGCGCCCAAGGTTCAGACTTATCTACTTCTATTTCGAAAACACTGAATTTTTGATCTGAGTTACTTTGTAGTATCTCCTGAAATCTTTTTGCCAATTGAATGCCGTTGCCTGAAATCCCCCCAATCATTACAACAGGTTCTTCAAAACAATTTTCAAGTACCTGATGGGCCAGGCGTGTAATTTTTTGTTCAATTTGCTGGTGATTCAAGATGCTATTCATTGTTTATTGATTTTGTAACAAAGATAATTAATGTTGCATAAAAGGAAGGAGGTCTACGTATTTATTGACTGATGACGGTTTGAAAAAATTGTGACCGTTTGATATGACAACCAGAGCAGATTCGGCTTCAATTTTTTTCAAAAATTCAATTGCTTGCTTTGGTCGGATAACCTGGTCATATTCACCCATAATCAATTTAAAAGGTGTAGTGTACTTTTTTAATGTTTCCTTAATGGCTAGATAATCTGGGCGGACATCTCTAAATGCACGCCAGGTATGAGAAGCTTTTTGAAAAGTTTTTGGATTTGCTGCGAATTCGTGAACAAAATCTCGAACCTTTGGTCGCATGATCTTCAGTCGTTTCGCCCAATCGGCATAGTAAAGTAGTTTTTCAGGATTCTCTTCATGTTTTTGAAAAACCTTTCTTGCCCAACGTTGACGGGATGCCCAATTATAAAAGCTGCCATTATCCATACCGTCTGGCGCAATTAGTGTTAAACTAGTAATTCTTGGGGCAAATTCAGGATATAAGCACAAAGCAAATCGTCCACCTTGACTAAATGCAAATACATCAAAATCTTCAACCTGTTCAAGTTCAAGTATTTTTTTGAATAGTTTGCTGAAATCGGCGTACTGCAAGGTATTTGTCTCTATGCGATCAATTGGGAAATATGAATTACCATGATAAAATAAGTGAATAGCGATCACTGTATTTTGTTCATTTGCAATGAATTCAAAGTCGTGTACCGTTCTACCGTGTCCGTGTAAACATACGACAGTTCTTGGTCCTCCCGGGAAAATGTAATATTCCAGTCGTATGTCTTCATTATGAATTGTATTGACCTTAAACTGCATCGAAGCAAATTTTTTTAAAGTTACAGAATATCCCTCAGCATGAAAAGTATCTAGTATTATAAGAAATGAACAAACATGTTTTATTCATCTTTATGGATTCATTTTCAGCATATTCTAACTATTAATGTATAACTGTGGATAACATCTGTAAAAACGCTTTAGTACTTCAGAATATTGTATTAAATTTGCGCTCAATTTGTTGAATAGAAACTGAATTGAATCTTTAAAAGCGCATAAAATGCCAAAAAATCCCTCGATTAAATCCATTCTAATTATTGGTAGCGGTCCAATTGTTATTGGTCAAGCATGTGAATTCGATTATGCCGGATCTCAGGCATCAAGATCCTTACGTCAAGAAGGAATTGAAGTAACGTTAATTAACTCCAATCCGGCTACAATCATGACGGATAAAGTAGTAGCGGACAACGTTTACTTGAAACCACTAGAACCGGAAAGCATCCTCGAAATCCTTGCAAATCACAAGATCGATGCAGTATTACCGACCATGGGAGGGCAAACAGCCTTGAATCTGTGCATCAAGTGCGATGAAATGGGGATCTGGGAAGATCACGGGGTTGAGATTATTGGTGTAGACATTAAAGCAATTGAGATCACTGAAAATCGCGAAGCGTTTCGCGATCTAATGGAAAGAATTGGTGTCCCAATGGCGCCACAGAAAACGGCTAAATCTTTTCTTGAAGGAAAGGAAATTGCCCAGGAATTTGGTTTTCCGTTATGTATTAGACCATCATATACTCTTGGAGGTTCAGGTGCATCCATTCTTCATGACCCTAATCAGTTTGACAATTTATTAGAGAGAGGATTACAGTTGTCACCAATTCACGAGGTGATGATCGATAAAGCCTTATTAGGTTGGAAAGAATATGAATTAGAACTTTTACGCGATAAAAATGATAATGTAGTGATCATATGTTCGATAGAGAACTTCGATCCTATGGGAATTCATACCGGTGATTCAATTACAGTTGCTCCAGCCATGACACTTTCTGATACAACATTTCAGAAAATGAGAGATATGGCCATTAAAATGATGCGATCAATTGGGAATTTTGCCGGTGGTTGTAATGTTCAGTTTGCTGTTTCTCCTGATGAAAAGGAGGACATCATTGCAATTGAGATTAATCCTCGTGTTTCCAGATCTTCGGCGCTTGCGTCAAAAGCAACAGGTTATCCTATTGCGAAAATTGCTTCAAAACTTGCGATCGGCTATACATTAGATGAATTAAATAACCAGATTACAAAAACTACTTCGGCGTTATTTGAACCTACGTTAGATTACGTAATCGTGAAAATTCCAAGATGGAACTTTAATAAATTCCCAGGATCAAATCGTCAACTTGGACTTCAAATGAAGTCGGTAGGAGAGGTGATGGGAATCGGAAGATCTTTCCAGGAAGCACTTCAAAAAGCATGTCAATCATTGGAGATTAACCGAAACGGTTTAGGTGCGGATGGACGTGAATTGACCAATCAAAATGAGATCTTACACAGTTTGGAATTTGCAAGCTGGAATCGTTTGTTTCATATATATGATGCCATTAAACTTGGAATTCCTTTCAAGACGATTGTTGAGAAAACAAAGATTGATATTTGGTTCTTAAAGCAGATCGAAGAGCTTATTAAACTTGAGCGTAAAATAGAAAAACACAGTTTGGAAAACATGCCGAAAGAACTTCTTTTTGAAGCCAAACAAAAAGGATATGCAGACCGCCAAATTGCTCATCTATTACGTTGTCTTGAATCACAAGTCTATACTAAAAGGCAAGATTTTGGAATAAAAAGAGTGTACAAAATGGTAGATACGTGTGCAGCTGAATTTGAGGCACAAACGCCATATTATTACTCGACC
>JBFHIN010000051.1:0-9604 GCA_041596415.1 Crocinitomicaceae bacterium
TCGGCTTTCCAATCTCTTGGATTAAACAACTCAGCTTATAAAAAAGGAATTAAGCAATTCGGAAATGCATTTGCGATTATCATTTCTGCCGCATTTGCCCTTATTCCGCTAATCATATTCTTTACTAAATAGTTAAATCATTAGATATGTCAGTGTTAGACTCAAAAATACCAGCCGGAGAATTGGACAAAAAATGGTCCAATTACAAAGATCACATTCGTTTGGTGAACCCGGCCAACAAACGTAATATCGACGTGATTATCGTTGGAACAGGATTGGCTGGTGGAGCGGCTTCAGCTGCTTTGGCCGAACTTGGATATAATGTAAAAGCATTTTGTTTTCAGGATTCACCACGTAGAGCGCACTCAATCGCTGCTCAGGGTGGTATCAATGCAGCAAAGAATTATCAAGGTGACGGTGATTCCGTTTTCCGTTTGTTTTATGACACGATCAAAGGAGGTGACTACCGTTCGCGTGAAGCGAATGTTCACCGTTTGGCAGAGGTTTCTGCTAGTATCATTGATCAATGTGTAGCACAAGGTGTTCCTTTTGCCCGCGAATATGGTGGTTTGTTAGATAACCGTTCATTTGGTGGTGTTCAGGTTTCTCGTACTTTTTATGCTAAAGGACAAACGGGACAGCAGTTGCTTTTAGGGGCTTATTCAGCTATGTCGCGCCAGATCGGAAAAGGAAAGATCAAAATGTATACGCGTCATGAAATGCTTGACCTTGTCATTGTAGATGGTAAAGCTCGCGGAATCATTGCTAGAAACCTTGTAACGGGAGAATTGCAAAAACATTCGGCACACGCTGTCGTTATTGCCTCGGGTGGGTACGGAAACGTATTTTTCCTTTCTACAAACGCAATGGGATCAAATGGTACTGCTGCATGGAAGATCCACAAAAAAGGCGCTTACTTTGCCAACCCGTGTTATACGCAAATTCACCCTACATGTATTCCGGTTTCAGGAGATCATCAGTCTAAATTGACCTTGATGTCTGAATCATTGCGAAATGATGGTCGTATTTGGGTACCGAAGAATTTGGAAGATGCTGAAGCTATACGTAAAGGTGCACTCAAACCAACAGATCTTTCTGCAGATCAGCGTGATTACTATTTAGAGCGTCGTTATCCATCTTTTGGTAACCTTGTTCCGCGTGACGTGGCTTCAAGAGCTGCCAAAGAGCGTTGTGATGCCGGATATGGTGTTAACGCTACCGGAGAAGCGGTTTACCTTGATTTCGCGTCTGCTATAGAACGTTACGGAAAGGAAAAAGCAAACATTTTAAATCTTGAAAATCCTTCTCACGAAGAAATCTTAGAATTAGGACGTGGCGTAGTTGAAGAGAAATATGGAAACTTATTCCAGATGTATTACAAGATCACTGATGACAATCCATATTATACACCAATGAAGATCTATCCAGCCGTTCACTACACCATGGGTGGTGTTTGGGTTGATTACGATTTAATGAGTACGATCAAAGGTTGTTATGTAACGGGAGAGGCAAATTTCTCTGATCACGGGGCAAACCGTTTGGGTGCTTCTGCGTTGATGCAGGGCTTGGCTGACGGATACTTTGTGCTTCCTTATACCATTGGTGATTATCTTGCTGATGATATCCGTACTGGTAAAATTTCAACCGATCTTCCTGAATTTAATGAAGCATTGAATGAAGTTCAGGATAGAATCGCTCGTTTAATGAACATCAAAGGAACGAAATCCGTAGACTCATTCCATAAACGCTTAGGAAAAGTAATGTGGGATAAAGTTGGAATGGCTAGAAATGCTGAAGGATTGAAGCAGGCAATTAGTGAAATCCAGACTATTCGCGCTGAATTTTATCAGGATGTTCGTATCCCGGGATCTGCAGATGAATTGAATCCGGAATTAGAAAAAGCACTACGTGTAATGGACTTCCTAGAATTAGGTGAGTTGATGGCCATGGATGCTCTGAATAGAGAAGAATCTTGTGGTGGACACTTTAGAGAGGAGTCACAAACAGAAGACGGTGAAGCAAAACGTGACGACGACAACTTCGCATACGTTGCTGCATGGGAATACACAGGAAATATTGCTGAATCCAAACTTCACAAAGAAGAATTGGTATTTGAAAACATTAAATTGGTACAACGTAGCTATAAATAAGCTAAGCGTTGAAGATAAAATTGATCGGATATGAAATTGATATTGAAAATCTGGAGACAAAAGGGTAAAAATGACAAAGGTCAGATGGTAACCTACCCTATCGATAACATTGATGGCGACATGTCGTTTTTGGAAATGTTGGATGTCTTAAATGAAGAGTTAATAGAAAAGGGTGACGAGCCTGTTGCTTTTGATCACGACTGTAGAGAAGGAATTTGCGGGATGTGTTCACTTTACATCAACGGCGAGGCGCATGGACCAGATCGAGGGGTTACGACATGCCAATTGCACATGCGTAAATTCAAAGATGGTGACACGATTTACATTGAACCATGGAGAGCTAAGGCGTTCCCTGTGATCAAGGATCTTGTGGTTGACCGTTCAGCTTTTGACAGAATCATGGCTTCTGGAGGATTTGTTTCTGTGAACACATCAGGAAACACTGTTGACGCAAACGCGATTCCAATTCCCAAGGCAGATGCAGATAAAGCATTTGAAGCTGCTACTTGTATTGGCTGTGGGGCTTGTGTTGCATCATGCAAAAATTCCTCTGCTATGTTATTCGTTTCTGCAAAAGTAAGCCAGTTGGCTTTATTACCTCAGGGACAAGTTGAGGCACGTGAACGTGTTTTAAACATGGTAAACACAATGGATGAGGAAGGTTTTGGTAATTGCACCAATACCGGAGCTTGTGAGGTTGAATGTCCTAAAGAAATTTCTCTTGACAACATTGCACGAATGAACCGTGAATACTTTAAGGCTATTGTTACGGCTGAATAAGACTCAAAATTTATAGATAAACTTAAATCCGTGGTTCATGCAGGCTACGGATTTTTTATTTAAACTATTCTTACTATTCACCAACCTCTGTGCATGCTTTTTCGTTTCACGATTAATTGCATGTTAATTTTTTGCTAATTTTAGCACAACTTAAAATTATTTCTATGAAAAAAATTCTACTTTCTATCTTGGTTGCTGCCACAGGATTCGTGGCGCAATCCCAGGTGATTTGCTCGGTTCAATCTCCGGGTAACATAGCGGGTAACCTTAACTTTACTTGGGCACAGCCCGGATCAGGTTGGGGAACAACTGATATGGCAAATTCTCCAGGTTATTTTGTACAAGGTGATTTGATCCTTGTTAACGATGGTACTCCTGGTACTAACGCAACTTACGGTAATTTACTTTCTGAAGAAGGATGTAATCCATCACCTCTTAATGCTTATGCAGGAAAAATTGCAATCCTAAGAAGAAACACTTGTAACTTCAGTACTAAGGCGCTAAACGCTCAAAATGCAGGGGCTATTGCTGTAATTATTATTAACCGTGATCCGGAACCTATCGCAATGGGCGCTGGTACGGATGGAGCTAGTGTTACTATTCCAACGGTTATGATTGGAAGTACTGATGGCGCTACCTTACTTACTGAATTGTTATCCGGTCCAGTTAATGTATTGATTGGTAACAAAACTGGATTATTCGCTGACGATATCGGTATCAAAACCGGAAGCAGCTTATTACCAAAATCAAGTGGTGTACCTAGCCAATTAGCACAAAGCGCAGCTGATTTCAACTTTGATTTAGGAACAAGAATTTACAACTATGGAACAAACGCACAGTCTAACATCTCTATCACTGCAACAGTCGATGGACCTTCAGGAAATGTTTTCACACAGACATTAACTTCAATTTCTATCGCATCAGGAGATAGTCTAGATGTATCTCCAGTTGATCTTTTCAGCTTTAACCAATTCGTATTCCCTGCTTATCCTGCACCTGCCGGAAGATACACACTTAAGTACATGGTTGATCTAGGCGCTACTGATGATTATGCAGCAGATAACACTGTACAAACAGACTTCGTTATTAGCGATACTTTGTTCTCTTATGCGGCATTAGATGTAACTACAAATTTACCTGTTGCTAACAACGGTTACCGTCCATCAAACAACAACAGTACATTCTCAATTTGTTACAACATTAGCCACCCTAATGCAAGCCGTATTGGTGTTGCCGGAATTTATTTCTCAGCTTCTACTTCATCAGCTTCTGGTGTTCCATTAACTGGAGAAGAGATTGCATTGAATCTATACCGTTGGGATGACGCGTTTGCAGATCTTAACGATGCCGGACTTGCATTTAACAACTTAACTTCAGTTGCTTTCGGATATTATTATTTCCCAAGTGATCTTCAAAGTACAATGGTATACGGTGCATTTAATACACCGGTACTTTTGACAGACAACCAACGTTATTTAGCATGTATCCAAACGGTTAACACGAATGTATATTTAGGACACGATACTAAAACAGATTACACGTGGAACCAAGATTATTATTTGCAACCTCTTACACCAAACGAAAGTGACGGTACTTACTATGCTGCTGGTTTTGGTGCTGATGCAATTTCTGCTATGGGTCTTCGCGTATTCAGCGCAAACCAATTATCTATTGCTGAAAACACTAGCGTTCAAGTTTCTGCTTTCCCTAACCCAACTACAGAAAACGTAACGATTTCTGCAGCTGCTGAAGGAAATGCTTCTTTGAACGTAACAGATGTTTCAGGAAAAGTGGTTCTTACCAACAATTTAGATCTATCTACAGGAAATGTTAATGTAAACCTTTCTTCTTTAGAGGCTGGAATGTATATTTTCAATGTAACATTTGAAAACGGTAAAACTTCGCAATTCAACATTGTGAAAAAATAATATAGTCATACCGAAGGGTATTTTCATTTATTATATAAAAAGGGGGTGATCGTTTGATCACCCCCTTTTTTCGTTGAATTGTTTCGAAATTAAAAATTCAAACTTATTCCGAAAGTAAATGGATATACTTCTACTGTCTTTGAAGTGTCAAATAACGGTAGTAAGCTATAATTAGCAAATGCGCCCCACGAACCATAACCCAGACGCACTTGTCCATCTAGTTTAAAACTATTTAAGCCGTATGTACCTTTAACTTTTTGTTCAAATTCTTTACCGTCGTATTCGCCTTGTCTTTTCACCTTAGAAGTCAGCCTTACTCCACCAACAACACCCGCTGCTAAGTAAAAGCTTCTATCTTCATCAGCGTTGGTACAAAACTCCAGCATCAACGGAACCGTCAAATAACTGGCTTTCAATTTATTTTTTGAATACGTGTTTACACTATCCATTACCGCATACAATGAATCAGGCGTGTAAACCAATAAATAGTTATCTCTGAAAGCTACTTGGGTAAAACTGAAGCCCAAACCAGTGGTTACACCGAAATATTCCCTTGCGATAGCAAATTTATGCTCCAATAAATTCAAGTTCCATGTCATGGATCGAGCAGGATCATTTTTCCAGTATGGGTTACCATTAAAGTTTGTTCCCATGTCCTGATTTAAAAGCACACTGAATCCCATATCTAATCCCGCCCAATGTGCCTCGAATTTTTGTTTATCATCCTCGTCAGGTGCAGCATCAATGGTGTCCATATCTCTAGATTTTTCCCCGTGATCCACTACAATGAGTTCGACTTTACCAAAATTCATACGTGTTGTATCTTTTGGTTCTTTATTCTGTGCAAAGACTCCCTGTCCAATCACACAAAACAATACTAGCATAATGTAATTTGAATTTTTCATTTTTCTTCGTTTTAAATGTCTTTTCTGTAGTTTTTGGTAGTTAGACCCACCAACAAACAAAAAGTTACACAGAACGAAAAAAAAACTTAAAAAAGACAACTTATTCTTGGGGACTTTTGTCCCAATCATTGAAATAGCTATCCATACTGCGACGATCTTTCTTACTTGGACGACCAGTACCGTAACTTCGATATACACTCTGATTGAGTTGATATAACCTATACTTTTCCTTCTCTTCGTCGCTTGTCATGTCAATTATATATTGATCGACTAGTTTAGCCCCAACCCTTTTGTCTAGGATCTCAAGGACTTTATAAGAAAAGACAGCATTGTGTCTGGAGATTTGAATTACGTCCCCAATCTTCACCTCTTTGGAAGGTTTTATGGAAGTATTGTTGACCCGGATTTTTCCTTTGCTGATCGCTTCCGTAGCCAACGAGCGTGTTTTAGATAGTCTTACAGACCAAACAAACTTATCATAACGACAACTCATCCCGCAGTTTTTTTGGAAGAGATTTTACCACCAAAGCATAGGATTGATCAACACATTTCAGTAACACTTCCAACGGAACATCTTCGCGGAAACTAATCGTATTCCAGTGCTTCTTATTCATGTGATATCCTGGAATTACACCTTGATATTGCTCCCTAAGTTGAATGTTATCCTCAGGTTCACCTTTTAAATTGACACTTTCAAAGGCGTCTATATCTGTAAGCGCAAACATTTTTCCGGCAACTTTAAACACCAGTGTACTTGAATCAAACGGAAAACCCTCACTCACCTGAGGTTTAGACAGACAATATTCTCGGAATTCCGAAAGATCCATAATTGACTAGTGAATTGCCGGCGCGTCGTCGTAGTTACCTAAGTTGTACAACATTTTCGTGTGTTCAGCTAAGGCTCTGTAAAAAGTTTTATATGAGTGGTACGGCAAATTGTACTCATGCGCAGTTTCTTTAACGATCTTTGCAATTTTACTGTAATGTACGTGACATATATTTGGAAACAAATGGTGCTCTACTTGATAATTTAGTCCACCTACATACCAAGAAAATAGTTTAGCTTTAGGAGCAAAGTTAGTTGTGTTGTACAACTGGTTCACTGCCCAATCCGCATTGATATTTCCAGACTCATCCGGTACAGGGTAATCCGATGTTGGAACTACGTGTGCTGGTTGGAATATACAAGCCAAAGTAAGACCAGCAACAAACTGCATGATGAAAAATCCGATCAATGTAAACCACCAAGACGCAGGAGAAAAGATCAATGGCAATCCGATTAAGATAAAAGCGTAAAACAACTTCGAAATGATCAGCGTGATGAAGTGTTTCTTAAAAGTTGTTTTTTGAGTCATGGTTAACCCCATTTTCTCGTAACGAATTGCTTGCTTATAATCTTTGGTTGTGAACCACATAAAAGTCATTAAACCATACAGGAACCACGCATAAAAATGTTGGAACTTGTGGAACTTTCTTCTTTTTTCATGGGGTGAAAAACGCATAACTACACCAGGATTGATATCCTCATCCATACCGGTAACATTGGTATAGGTATGGTGAAGCACATTGTGCTGAATTCTCCAGTTAACATCACTTCCTCCTAAGATAAAGAGAACGTAACCAACAAGCTTGTTTACTCGTTCGTTTCTTGAATACGCACCGTGATTAGCATCGTGCATTACAGAAAGGCCTAAACCTGCCATACCGAATCCCATCAGGATCCACATAGCCGTAATAAACCATGGATTTACTGCTACTGTTAACAATAAAATAAAGGGTACAACATAAAGGGCAAACATGAAAAACGTCTTCATGACCATATTTACATTGGCATATCTCGAGATGTTGTTCTCTTTGAAATATTCATTCACGCGTTGGCGTAATACTTTGTAAAACTCCTCGTTGTGATTCTTACTGAATTTAATAGAACTAATATTCATATTTATTATAATTGTACACAAAGTTAGTCTTTTCTATACTCAACCCATAATCTTTAACATTTATTCTGCTAATATTCTATTAATCCTAAAACACTTCTAAGCAGCTAAAACATTATATTGACTAATTTTGTTACGTTCAATTAAACGATTTATATGATCGAAGCAGATAAAAACTTACCCTATTGTTTAGACCTTTTCCAACGAAAAAGATTACCTACAATTGAAGTAACTATTGGAAATCTGAAAATGGGTGGAGAAAATCCAATCCGAGTGCAATCCATGACCACTACTGACACTATGGACACCGAAGGGTCTGTTGCTCAGTCAATTCGTATGATTGATGCGGGCTGTGAATTGGTTCGCTTAACAGCCCCGAGTAAGAACGAAGCAGAAAATTTATTAGCAATAAAAAGGGCCTTGGTTGAGCTTGGTTATGAAACTCCCTTGGTCGCTGATATTCATTTTACTCCAAATGCTGCAGAAATAGCGGCGCAATACGTAGAAAAAGTTCGAGTGAATCCGGGTAATTATGCTGACAAAAAGAAATTTGAGACGTTAATATACGACGATGCAAGTTACAAGGCTGAATTAGAAAGAATTGCAAAAAAATTCGTTCCCTTAATCAAATTGTGTAAGGAACATAAGCGTGCCATGCGTATTGGCACAAACCACGGTTCGCTGTCTGATAGAATTTTAAGCAGATACGGTGACACTCCTGAAGGAATGGTAGAATCAGCCATGGAATTCATACGAATATGTGAACAAAACGAGTTTTATGATCTTGTGATCTCCATGAAAGCTAGTAATACTCTGGTAATGGTGCAAGCTTATCGTTTATTGGTGGCAACTATGCTTAAAAATGGACGATGCTATCCCTTACACTTAGGAGTAACAGAAGCGGGTGATGGTGAAGATGGAAGAATTAAGTCAGCTGTGGGCATTGGCGCGTTATTGGAAGATGGTATTGGTGATACAATTCGTGTTTCGTTAACAGAGGAGCCTGAGGAAGAAATTCCCGTCGCAAAAAAGATCATTCAAAACTATGCTCAAGATGAGCATGATAATCAACTACCAACCGAAGTATTAAGAGAATTGGAATTACCCTATTCTCCATTTCATTTCAGTCGCAGGGAAAGTCTAGCTGTAAATAACATTGGAAACAAACAAGTGCCTGTTGTTGTGGTTGATCTCAGTGATCGACAAATTTCGCACTCATTACTTTTTAGCACCGGTTACAGTTATTCAAAAGAGCTGGATAAATGGAATATCATGGATCAAGCCGCCGACTACATTTATGTAGGCAAAGCATCAATTGATTTTGAAATACCAGGTACTTTAGGCATTATTCAAGACTTCCAAGCTTGGAAAAACAACAAGATCAAAACCAGCAATTATTACCCTTTACTTCGCTTAGAAAATTTAGATAACATCGAAACGTCGACAGCAGCATTTTTGCTGCTAGATGAAGGCATATTCATGGATGATAACTTTGAAAATTATATCGCTAAAATAAAACAACATAAGCAGTTATGCCTAATTATTCACACCTCTAAAGAAAAGAATTCAACACATTTAATTCGCTTATTTAATTTGATTTTTGCGAAATACAATATAAATCTACCGTTAATTGTACAAATTTCCAGCACGTTTACGGAGACAGAAGATTTTCTAATCCAGTCATCCATTCAATCAGGGATTCATTTTATTGACGGTTATGCTGATGGATTATGGTTGTCGAACCCAAAACAAAGTCCTTTTGATATTAACAAAACTGCCTTTGGCATTTTGCAAGCCACTAGATCAAGAATATCAAAAACCGAGTATATATCCTGCCCATCATGTGGACGAACATTATTTGACCTTCAAGAAACAACCCAAAAAATACGTAAACAGACCGAACA
>JBFHIN010000052.1:0-9581 GCA_041596415.1 Crocinitomicaceae bacterium
ACAGGTATAAAAGATCTTATGATGCCTATCCCAGGTTTTCAGGAATGTTGGGGAATAAGTGTTGTGCACTGCCCTTATTGTCATGGTTACGAATTAAAAAATCTAAAAACAGGACTCTTAGCCAACGGTGAAGAGGGATTTAAGTTTGCTGCACTGCTTTCATGCTGGACCAAAGACCTCACGCTTTTCACCAATGGAAAAAGCATCCTTACCAACGATCAGCGCAATATGCTGGAAACACATAATATATATATTAATGAACTAACCATCAATGAGATCGAACACAAGGACGGAAAAATACAGCAGCTAATATTCGCAGACGGCACAAATCTACCCATTGAGGTAATGTACACCGTAATTCCATTTGAACAGCATTGTAGACTACCTATGGAATTAGGCTGTGATCTTACGGACAGGGGTTACATTAAAATCGACGGCGCACATCGTACAACAGTTCCTGGTGTTTTTGCCTGTGGCGACAATTCGAGTCGCATGCGCACCGTGGCCAATGCCGTTGCTATGGGAAACACGGCAGGTCAGATGGTAAACCGTGAGCTTATCAAGGACATTTTCTGGTAATTTTTCGATCATTATTTTCATTTCAACGTTGGATTTATCGCTTTTTTTCTTTTCCTCACAATTATTTAGCAAATATTCATTTTCATTGGTATTTCATTAAAACTACCGTAACTTTGCAGGCATATCATTCCAACCCATGTCTACAAGATTTTATAAGAAAAAACGCTTTTGGAAGCGCTTCATAATTCTAACACTTTTATTACCCGTTATCTTTTTCTCTGTGGTTGTTTCCGTGTTGTATTTCAAACAGGATGCAATCATTAAAGATCTGATCAAAAGTGCCAACGAGGATTTTGTTGGAACCGTGCGAATAAAGGATAGCCATATTGCACCTTTTGCGAATTTCCCTTATATCTCTATTGACATCGAGGATCTTGAAATTTTTGAGGGTAAAAATTTAAATAATAAGTACCGTTTGGCACATATCGCTGACATGTACGTTGGTTTTGACCTCTTCAATTTATTAAGTGGCAAATACGAGATCTCTTCCATTAAATTGAAGGACGGTGACTTACGCATGATCCAGCATAAAGACGGATCCTTCAATATTACGAATGCTCTAACTAGTATAAAACCTGTTGAGGAGGTTCAAGAGGATTTACATCTCGACTTGAAATCCATTAAAATGGAAAATATTGATATCTCAAAATTAAATGAGGAAAACAATATAATGGTCGACGCCTATGTGCGCAATGCCAAATCGAGTTTTTTTGATAATAAAAAAGAGCTCATTGCATCGTTAAATTCTCAATTCGAGTTGAGCCTTATTAAAGAAGGGGACACAACGTTTATTAAACACAAACACTTTAGTGTAGATACCGAATTTCGAATAGATCAGATAGCCCAAATGATGATCTTCTCTCCTACCCTTATTAGTTTGGATGAAGCTACCTTTGGTTTTGAAGGCAAGATCGATCTTAAAAATGAATTAGATCTTGATCTGCATTTTCATGGAAACAAGCCCGATTTCAACCTTTTCATGTCAATGGCTCCGGATGAACTTATTCCAACGCTGAAACAATTCGACAATAAAGGAAAGATATTCTTTGACGCAAGAATCAAAGGTAAATCTATCAATGGTCATCAACCCTCCATTGACGCCAGGTTTGGATGTGAGAATGGATATTTCAGCAACATAAAATCAGGGAAAAAACTGGAAGCTATCGGTTTCAAAGGTTCATTTACTAATGGTGCTAAGAAAAATGCCAGTACCATGAAGTTTGAAATGGAGAATTTTACGGCTAAACCGGAGGCTGGAGTCTTTAGCGGGAAAATAGTGGTTGAAAATTTCGATTCACCAGACATCGACATGAAACTCATCTCCGATTTTGACCTAGACTTCCTGGCAAAATTTGTTAACTCAAAAGAACTTAAAGGACTCTCGGGAAGAGTGAAACTGACCATGAACTTCCATGACATCATTGATCTATCCCATCCAGAGAAAAGCATAGAAAAGCTAAACGAATCCTATTATTCAGAATTACTGGTAGAAAACTTAAAATTCAAATCCTCAGCTTTTCATTTACCACTTAAAAATTTAAATGTTAAGGCAACTTTAAAGGGACATGAAACTAAGATCGAGAAATTTGATCTGGATATGGGGCATTCAGATCTTCACATCAATGGCAGTATCAGCGATCTCCCGGCCATCATACATCACACCGACATACCTGTCGTTTCGGATCTTACTATTAAATCTCGCCATCTGGACATCAAAGAACTTACATCTGGTGATAAAAACAAAAAACCTGTAGATGAGCAAATTAACAACTTAAGCTTGAAGTTGAAATTCAAAAGTTCAGCTCGTGCAATTACAGAATCCCCTAACCTTCCTATCGGGGAATTTTTTATCGAAAATCTGTACGCCAAGCTTAAACATTACCCACATACGCTGCACGATTTTCACGCTGATATTTTCGTAGATCATCACGATTTTCGTGTAATGGACTTTACCGGAATGATCGATAAATCAGATTTCCATTTTTCCGGAAAACTGGAAAACTATAATATCTGGTTCGACGATAAAATGCACGGAAATACCAAAGTTGTATTCGACCTAACGTCCAAGCTAATGCAATTTGAAAGCCTATTCACTTACAAAGGAGAACAGTTCTTACCGGAGGATTATCGTCACGAAGAAATTAAGGGACTCAAATTACACGGAATCACGGAACTGCATTTTAATGATGGTTTAAAATCCACAGACTTTGAACTGACACAACTTGAAGGATCAATGAAAGTACATCCGCTTCGTTTTGAACAGTTCAGCGGTAAAATGCATTTGACCGATCATAGGGTAAATATTAAACACCTCAAGGGTAAAATGGGTCACTCGAATTTTAACATCGATTTGGACTACGCGCTGGATAAATCAAACTCAGATCATCCCAATAAACTCAGCATTAAAGGTTCTCACTTGGATATCGATGAATTATTGAACTATAACCCTCCACCATCGACGAAGAGTAACAGTCAGCCTCAGTCTATTGATCACGATAAGGCATTTAGTTTATACGATCTTGAATTCCCGAATATGGCCTTCCATTTCGATGTGGGACATGTCAATTACCACCACCACATGCTCGATCACTTTAAGGGAGATATTCGTACACAAAGCAACCACATGATTCACATTGATAAACTTGCCTTTGATGCTGCCGGCGGGCACTTCGACGTGAAAGGATATTTAAGCGGTAAAGACAAGAAACACATTTATTTCAGTCCAGACATCCATGTGAAAAATGTAGACTTGGACAAGTTCATGATCAAATTTGAAAATTTTGGGCAAGATCATGTAGTGTCTGAAAATTTGCATGGAAAGTTTACCGGTCACATTACCGGAAAAATTCATTTACATGCTGACCTAGTGCCTAAATTAGATGACTCAGATCTCAAAATTCAAATGACAGTGATCAATGGACGTTTAGAAAACTACGCACCAATGCAGGCCCTGGCCAATTATTTCCAAGATAAGAATGTCAACCGTGTGCATTTTGACACGCTACATAATACCTTGACCATGCATAAAGCCGTTCTGAAAATCCCTGTCATGACGATTAATTCCAGTCTTGGTTTTATGGAAATACGAGGTGAACAACATATGCTAGGTAACATGAACATGGATTACCTCATCGGCGTACCATGGAAAATGATCACCTCGATTGGAAAACAAAAGTTATTTGGTAAAAAAGACCAAAAAGACGATGGAGAAGACGATGAAATTATATACCGAGAGGAAAAATCAAAATTCGTATATGTGCGTATGACCGGTGATTTGGAAAACTACAAGGTGGGTCTTTCCAAAAAACCTAAATAGCTGCTTGTTCTCAAATTAGTTGCCATTTATTTTAAAATAGTACCTCATATAGTAGGTCCTATTAAACTTGGGAACACATGTTTTTGTGATGAATTTGTTCAGCGACCTGCAAACTCTAGTATTTTTTAGTAACTTGTTATCATGTGATTTTAGAATCAATGCGTTAATTCATCTCGTATTAAAAGTCCTTGAATAGCTGTCTTTGAGCCAATATCCTTGATTAAACTAAGTGATTCATCTATAATTCAAACTACAATTAATTTACCGAAATTATTTTTTCGTGTATATTACAGTTGAACTATGGAAATACTGATAATTCTTTTGTTGATCTTACTCAATGGCATTTTTGCTATGTCTGAGATTGCAATGGTATCTTCACGTAAATCTCGTTTAGAGAAAGCAGCGAAAAATGGCGATAAATCCGCTCAAAAAGCATTAGACCTTTCCTTGAATCCCGGAAAATTTCTATCTACTGTGCAAATAGGCATTACCTTGATCGGTATTTTGACAGGTATCTATAGTGGTGAACGAATAGAGGATGACTTGATCCACTTTTTGAATCAGTTTGATACGCTAAAAGACTACAGCAAAATGATCTCGGTTACCGTAATTGTTGTCACCCTTACTTTCTTTTCCTTGGTACTTGGAGAATTGGTGCCCAAACGTATTGGTTTAACCATGCCGGAAAGTATCTCGAAAATATTTTCCTATCCCATGTATTGGATATCCATCATTGCTGCTCCATTTATCTGGTTATTAACTGCAACGACGGATTTGATCATCAAGTTAATGAGAATCAGCCCATCAGCTGAAAGTAATATTACCGAGGAAGATATTATCGACATTATCAAAGAAGGTACTGAAGGCGGAGCTATTGAAAAAATAGAAAAAGATATCGTTGAAAAGGTGTTTAGCTTGGGTGATAGCCAAGTGTCTTCCTTAATGATCAACAGAGAAAATACAGTGGTCTTGCATATTGACTTCGACAAGGAAAAAATACGTGATACAGTCAATCAAAAAATGCATACGGTATACCCTGTGCTCAGCGATCAACAAGAAGTGCTCGGTGTAATCTTATTAAAAGATCTGTTCAAATACTTGAATAGCACACATTTTCAACTTACTGATCACCTGAAAGAACCTCAATTTATTGATGAGGATCTTTCGGCTTATGAATTGTTGAAGTTGTTTAAAAAAAGTAAAACACATCAAGCCGTGGTTATCGACAAACGTGGTCAAATGAAAGGGTTTATTACTTTGAATGATCTTTTGCAGGCCTTGATCGAAGATGTATCTGAAATTTACGGGAGCGATATTATTTTCACACAACAAGCTGATGGAAAATGGCTGGTCGACGGTCAATATCCGTTGATAAAGTTCTTACGAAAATTTGGCTTACAAGAGCTCATCGAGGAATATCCTTTTGAAACGATCAGCGGATTAATTCTGCACCAATTACGCAGAGTGCCCACTGTAGGTGAAACCTTCAGGTGGAACAATTTTCAAATTGAAATACTGCAAATGGACGTGGCCAGGATAGATAAGGTATTGATCACCAACCTCAAATAAGGAATTTATTACATTTCACTCCTTGGTAGATAACTAACTTTAGGTTTGAAAACCCAACAAGCAAAAGAATCTTTTCCTAAATTCATGGCATAATAAATAAGCGTTATGCGTTCCCTAATACCTTTGGTTTGTTGTTTTTTAATCATTAGTTCGTTTACCTTCTCTCAAAAAGAGGATTCCATCCGAAACTTAATTCGAACAGCTAAACACGACACATCAAGGATTGCCTTCACTCTAAAACTGGGTGAGCATTTCTATCTAAAAAACACCGACTCAGCAGAATTCTACTGGAACAAGGCACTGGTACTTTCGTCGAAGTCCAAGCACACGAAAAAAGAAGTAAAGGAAAGGATCACCTTACTTGAAGCACAAGCCTACAACAATCTCGGAGCTGTATTGCTAAGAAAGGGTAACAATGAAGATGCGATTGACTATTTCATTAAAAGTCTGAAACTTAAGGAGGAGATCAATGATATGGTTGGTATCGGAAAAACGGCCAATAACATCGGTTATTTGTTAGGAAATCAAGGAGAGATAGCCGCTGCAAAGAAATATTTGTATATCAGTCTTAAAGCACGTAAAGAAATAAAAGATTCGGCCGGAATATCACAGAGTTTTCATAACCTGGGATACATTTTCCAAAATGAAAAGAAATATACTCAAGCTTTAAACTATTATCGCAAAAGCTTGAAGATCCGAGAAAAGCTAAATCTTGAACACGACATTGGAAATTGCTTGAACAACATCGGATTGATACACTTCGAAAAGAAGAACTTCGACTCAGCTTACGTGTATTACAACAGAACGATCGATATTTTTAAACGTACGAAAGACGATTACAGTCTCTCGTTGGTCTATTCCAATATTGCTCAAATTAAAAACAAGAAAGGGCAGGCAGACTCGGCGTTCTATTATGCCTTAAACGCTTATAACATTGCCGACAAACTAAAGTTTCCTGAGGCACTCAAAACTTCTTCTGCCATTTTATCTGATGCGTACAAAGTCCGGGGTGATTTCAAGAATGCGCTGAAATTCTACGAAGTGAATACGAAGATGAGTGACAGTCTTCGAAATCTAGATTCTGAAAAAGCAGCAATCAAAGCGCAATTGCAATACGAAAAAGATAAGGCAGCCATCTCCTTTCAAAAACAACATCAGATCGATCAACTACAAATTAACCGACGAGCTGTGGAAAGTAAAGCTAACCGCATGCGTATCATAGGCTTGAGCGTAGGTTTTGTGTTATTACTGGGGCTGTTGATCCTTGTCATTAAAAACTTAAAACAAAAACAACGTACCAACGAACTGATCCAACGTCAGAAACAAGAAATTCAGCTGATCAATGAAGAGATCAACCAGAGTATAGATTATGCCGAAATGATACAAACAGCGGTGCTTCCCAAACTTGCCATACAAGATTTATTTCCGGATGCATTCATTCTCTTCAAACCTAAAAATGTGGTAAGTGGCGACTTTTTCTGGATGGAAAAAAATGATCGGTACAAGATCATTTCCGCCTGCGATTGTACGGGACACGGAATACCCGGGGCATTCATCAGTATGATTGGAACCATCTTACTGAACGAGATCTACAACTCTAAAAAGTTGATTCATCCCAATGAAGTATTGACTGAACTCGACCGATTGATCCGTTTAACGCTTGGTCAGGAAAATGAAAATGCGCGCTTAAAAGATGGGATGGATATCGCCTACTGTGTCTTCGATCACCTTGAAAACACCCTATATTTCTCCGGAGCAAATAATCCATTGTGGCTCATTCGTAATGCAAATTCTGAAGAAATTGTTGAAATTAAAGGAGATAAAATACCTATTGGAGGAGATTCAGAAACACAGAAAGAATTCACCTTACATAGCCTACCATTGGAAAAAGGTGATGCATTTTTCATCTTTAGCGATGGCTATGCTGATCAGTTTGGTGGCGAAAAAGGAAAGAAGTTGCTGCGTGCCAACTTCAAAAACCTACTTTTATCGATAAAGGACCATGACATGACTCGTCAGCAACAACTCATTGATGATTACTTCGAAAACTGGAAGTCGGGTTACGAACAAGTAGACGATGTCTGTGTGATCGGTGTTCGCGTATAAATATTATCCGTGTGCAGATTCCGGATACTTTTCGTGCATGTAGGCGATGGTCGACTGGCACAGTTTCTCCAAAATATCCAGACGTATGTCTGACAATTTCTTTACGTAGATACAGGCTTTGCCCATTGTGAACTTTCCCAAATGTGCCAATAAATCATCGTTGTCTCTACCCGGAACAGTGACATAAAGCGAAAAGGCGGCTTTACGCGGTGAAAATCCTAATATCGGCGCATCACCTTCATGACCGCTTGCATACTTGTAATGATAGGATCCGAAACCAATGATCGACGGCCCCCACATCTTCGGTTCAAAACCAGTCCATTGCTTCATCAGTTCGATCAATTGATAACTGTCTTGTTTCTTTTCTTCTTTGTCCACAAATGAATCAATGAAGTCGCTCACTTGAACATTTGTAACTGTGGTTTTATTTTTTGTCGCCATCGTATCCTCTAAGTTGTAAAAATTATTTTTAAAATAAAAGAAGCGGAAATAATTACCTAGTTATTTAAGGTGAATTGGAATTAATTGGGCCTTATCCAATATCGAAGATCATGCGATGACATTTTTGAAAAGCACCTAGTATTACTCCTTTTTAACAAAACCAAAATTGTATTTATTAACTTTTTTCACTCACATTAATTGATAAATTAAGTCGTGTATTGGCCTATCTAAAAATTCTTTTTTTTGATATTTAAAATTTTAACATTTATACTTGTATCGATTAAATTTATAAAAATACAACAATGAAAAAACTATTACCTTATCTTACTTTCTGTTTAGTGTCTGCGTTCTCTTTTTCAAACGTAAGTGCACAATCCTGTAATACAGATGCCAGTTATTTGGGAGGCGACAATCGTGCGAGATTGATAACAAATGCTTCATCTACAAGCCAATCTTTTAGAGCACTAAATAGTGGAACTTTACGTTCTGTTTCTTTAGATATGAGTGCTTCCAATTCTGTATGTTCATTAAGTGACATACAAGTAGAACTGAAGATTTTTGATGGCGACGGTCTCGCTGGATCTGTATTAACAACGGAAACATTTTCACTTCCCTTGAATATCTCCCAAACTTATGTAGATTTTAATTTAAGCATGCATCCCACTGTTACGTCAGGACAACTATATACAATTGATATAGTTCTCACTCCTGGTCAAGATTGTGGTTCAGGTAGCGAACCGAATTTAGTTTGGTACTATTCATTCCCTACTAATTATTGGTCTAATACTGGTGGAACACAATATTGGGGAGGTGTTACTCCTTCATTGGGTAACACACAAAAATTCAGCACTTGCGTTGGATGTAGCTATGTATCTCCAACAGGAAACTCTAACCAAACTGTTTGTGCAGGATCCACTTTATCAGATCTTTCAGTGAACGGTACGACAATAACATGGTATGCTGATGCTGTTACGACTGTTCCACTTGCTCCTAACACTACGGTTACTAATGGTCAAACCTATTATGCTTCAAATACTGAAAGTAGTTGTGAGAGTCCAACAAGGCTTGATGTAACTGTAACCACTATCCCAACTCCTGATGTATCGGTTTCTAACTCCGGTTATACCATAACAGCTAATGCCTCTGGAGCAGGCTATAGATGGTTAGACTGTAATAATAATTATAGTGTTATTTCAGGCGAAACCAGCCAATCTTACTCACCTTCTTCGAATGGAAATTATGCCGTAGAAATTACTGCAAATGGATGTACAGATACGAGTGCGTGTGAGGCGATAGTTTCACTTGGGATTTCAGAAAAAGAATTTGAAAACACAATACATATATATCCTAACCCTTCTAGCGAGTTTGTAAACATTGACCTTGGTGTTCATAATTCCATTATTGATATTCAATTTATTTCGCTTGATGGTAAAGTTTTATATTCAAAATCTACTTCAGAAGTAAATGTGAACATCGACCTTTCTTCGTTACCTAACGGAATGTTACTGATCAAAATCACTGATGGGGAAAATATAAAATTTGAAAGAATGCTTAAACAATAACAATAACC
>JBFHIN010000053.1:0-9471 GCA_041596415.1 Crocinitomicaceae bacterium
CAAGGTAAAATTGATATACACGAGGTTAATGAACTTATTGATAGAAACTCGATGGA
This sequence comes from Crocinitomicaceae bacterium, assembly GCA_041596415.1. Taxonomy (GTDB): domain Bacteria; phylum Bacteroidota; class Bacteroidia; order Flavobacteriales_D; family Crocinitomicaceae; genus M0103. Next base: position 57 of record JBFHIN010000053.1, read on the forward strand.
TGACAATGCATACATTTTCTTTCATCAGCTTGTACTACTTGCATTATTAATGGATGATGTCGAGTTTTTAACCCGACTTTTTGCCATGGAAAGCTTTTTCTATAAACGCGAATTTATTTATACGCATTTGTTTTTTACTGTACTCACCTTGGGTACTCAGATTAGATTTAAAGCATATCGTGAAAAATTATGGAAGAGTTGGGCCGAGAGTGATATTGCACTGAACTTTTATTTCGAGCTATTTGTTGACATGGATTGCTTGATAAACAGCCATTTTCATGGGCTAGAATTTTATCGTAGTAGTAAAAAAACACCGGAAGCACGCTTATTTTCTTCTTGTCTTCTATACCTAAGGGCTTTCATGCTAGAGGATGAAAAGTTAAAGACTGAGGAAATGGAAAATGTGCTCTCCGTTAAGGTATCCAAGGATACACACCCCATTCCTATAGCTCGAAAATTCATCGCACTTATGCTGTTAGAAAGCGAGACATTGGGTACTGTATCAAAGGCGTTAAAAGAAAATATTCTTGATCTTGAGAACCAAATAGGAGCACATGGTGTGGCCGGAAAACTCAACCCAATTTTTCATTATTGGATTTTAGAAGGGCTTGTAATAGTTGGCGAATATGAATTTGCTGAACAAATTGTACAGCTACTGGAAAAAAAATATAACATACTCGATCAGAGTTATTTTAATATTGGTTCCTTGGAAAGGTTAAAGACTTATAAAGGATTGATTAACGTAGGGCTAAACAGGGTTCAAGTGGCAAGAGCTTATTTTTCTTCTATAGATGCGGATTCCTATTACCCTTTTAGCCATCAGTATGACCGTATTTTTTATCATGCTCTTGATTATCGCTTAGATAAAAATGAAAGTACTTTAACTACAGCAAAAATCCTTGCCGATAAAATTGGTTACTCTAAGTTGTTGGGCATGTTGATTGCTAGTTAATATAAGTCGTTACAATTTATAAATAGCTCATAATCATTTGTTTTTCTTGTTTTATTAACATAACTTAACCTCATATTCATTGAAAAAGGACAATTATGGAATCACAAAAAAAGTACATCGGAGGTATCGTAGGTGGTATATCCGGTGGAGTAGTATTTGGAATGATGATGGCAATGATGGGTATGATGCCTATGATAGCAAAAATGATTGGTAGCGATTCAGCTGCAGTCGGTTGGATCATTCATTTAATTATTAGCGCAACCATTGGTATAACGTATGTTTGGCTTTTCGGTAATAAAACATTGTCAGCAATGAACGGAATAGTTTACGGAATGATCCATGGCGTTATTTGGTGGGTCTTGGGTGCTTTAACCATTATGCCGCTCATGTTAGGGATGGGAGTGCAGTACGGTAATGCATTTGCCAAGATGAACATGATGAGTTTAATGGGACACATTATTTACGGTGTAATACTAGGACTTGTCTTTTACGTGATGGTGAACAAAAAAACACAACGAGAAAATCATTAAAATTTTAAAATACAGCGAAAAAAAAAGGGAATTTGAAGACAAATTCCCTTTTTTTGTGGAGAAGATGGGTCTCGAACCCACGACCTTTAGACTGCCAGTCTAACGCTCTAGCCAACTGAGCTACATCCCCATTACTTGTCACAAACATAACTAGAAAAATTCACAATCAACTATGAGGCAATTGTTAATTTTGTATACATGAAGATGCAAACTGAAATAGTTAGGAAAATTAGGTCAAAAGAAGATGTTCCGGACGAGGACTTCGATGACATGTTTCCACCTGAATTTAGAACTCATTCAAATCAACATTTCACTTCCATATTTATCGCTAAAACTGCAGCCCAATATTTATGCTTCACGGAACATGAACAGATTTTAGACGTTGGATCGGGCATCGGTAAATTCTGTATTGTAGGTGCACTTCAAAATAATGCCCGCTTCATAGGAGTGGAGTTGCGGAAAAACTTCGTAGAAGCAGGAAACACATTTATACGAGATCATGCTATTTCAAATGTTCATTTTATAAACGATAACATACTCAACGTTTCATTTAAAGGATTTAAAGGAGTTTATCTCTTTAATCCTTTCTTTGAACTACTAGACAATAAATCATGCATCGACGATCAGTTAGCAAGTAATAAAAATGCATATGATTCCTATTTTAATCACGTGTTTACTGAATTAGAAAACATGAACGCCGGAACTCGTCTTGTAGCATATTACACACCGGAGGAACAGATCCCAACGAACTTTCACAAAGTACAGTCGCTTTTCGGCGACACATTACGTTTTTACGAGAAAAAGTAATATAAACATACCGGAATTAACTAATTGAATCTATACAAGTGCTTTTAAGCAATAAATTGCCCGTTTATTCGTAAATTGTATGGTCATATAAATGCACCACTTAATAAAATGAAGTTTCGGATTGTAATATTATTTCTTTGCTCGTGGTTAGCTACATCCGCAACAGGACAGGATTCCATGCTTAGTAATTTCAAGGCCGAACTGTTTAATGGGAACGTGCTATTGAGTTGGACGATCAAGGAAGGAAATACTTGCAATGGAACAACGATCTATCGCTCGACAGATTCGTTGAATTTTGTTGAGATTGGTGATATTCAAGGTGTTTGTGGTAACTTGGGAATTCCCACGAATTACACTTTTGTTGATTACCAGCCGGAACAAAATAAAAAGAATTACTATCGTCTTGATTTGGGTGGTATTGAAATCTCACCAATTGTCTCAATTGAAGTAATTGATATCAGTAATCAAGGCTTTTATTTACGGCCGAATCCGATCGTTGATCAAGGTAGATTGTTTTTTTCTAATTCACTTAATCAGGAACACCGTATTTGGATATACGACGCACTTGGCAGAATTCGCTTGTCAATAACTACGATGGAAAATTACATCGATATTAAGGCAAATGAGCTTTCCAATGGATATTTTTATTTTTTGATCTCGAATACGAGTACTTTAACTGAAGTTACAGGAAGCTTTATTATCGTCCAATAAGAGGTCGTATCACAATGTAATTATCATCCAACACCGAAAAAAAAATACAGAATTGTTTTATTTTTTGTATTTTCAAGGTACACGTTGTTGAAATACTAACTTATTTTTTATCACTATGCTAAAGTCATTACTGGCAACAAACAATCCGCTTAGTAAAGCAGAAACACAACTAGATAAACTTGCAGAAGTTGCTGTATTTCCTTTTGGTGAGACGGTTAAAAAATTTGGTCTGACAACTTTACAACCCAGAAGTTTATCGGTATTTCAATTGAATTTGGGAAAAATGTGTAATCAAGCATGTGCTCACTGTCATGTTGATGCAGGTCCTGATCGCAAAGAGATCATGACAAGAGAGGTGATGCAAGCTTGTTTGGATGCTATTCGCGTTTCTGGCGCTGAAACAGTTGATCTGACTGGTGGTGCACCGGAAATGAATCCTGATTTTAGATGGTTAGTGGAGCAGTTGACAGCAATAAATGTTCATGTAATCGTTCGATGCAACCTGACGATTATTTTGGCAAATAAAAAATACCATGATCTACCGGAGTTTTTCAAGAATAATAACGTAGAAGTCATATCTTCATTGCCTTGTTATACCCAACAAAATACAGATGCTCAACGCGGAGATGGCGTTTTTGAGAAAAGTATTAAGGCACTCAAAATGTTGAATGAGGTAGGTTATGGACTTGAAGGAAGTGAATTGAAACTGCATTTGGTGTATAACCCAGGAGGAGCTTCTTTACCCGGAAATCAACAGAATTTGGAGCGCGACTATAAAAAACGATTAAAGGAAGATTTTGATATCGAGTTTACACAACTTTATACTATTACCAATTTGCCAATCTCACGCTTTCTTGACAGTTTGATCGAGCAAAATAAACTGGAAGAATACATGGAAAAATTGGTAAATGCCTACAACCCTGAAGCGCTCGATAACGTTATGTGCAGAGATATGATTTCTGTCGGATGGGATGGGGGGCTTTACGACTGTGATTTCAATCAGATGTTGGAAATGAAAGTGGCATCAACAACGAAACGAATTGAGGACTTCAATAAGGAACAATTGATGGATCGAAATATAAGGGTACATCAACATTGTTATGGCTGCACAGCCGGAGCAGGTTCTAGTTGCGGAGGAGCCTTGGTATAAATAAAAGATTATGAAAAAGGGAATTATCTTATTTCAGAAGAATATGATTCATGGTAAGGTAAAGACGCGTTTGGCTAAGACCGTTGGAAACGAAAAAGCCCTTGCCTACTATCAACAAATGGTCATGCATACCTACGACGTTGTTTATTCAATGGATGTAGATGTTTTCGTGTTCTTCAGTGATTTCATAGATACCGTTCCATACAATTTTAAAACGCACTTACAACACGGCAAGGACCTAGGTGAACGTATGTTTAATGCTTTTCAGTACTTGCAAATCAAAGGGTACGACCAAATTTTAATCTTGGGAACCGATTGTATGGATCTGGAGACAGTACATTTGAAAGAAGCCTTCGCTCATCTGTTGATTACGGATTACGTAATCGGTCCCGCAAAAGATGGAGGATATTACTTGTTAGGCTTGAAAGAACTGAACAGAGATATATTTTTAAATAAAACATGGAGCCACAACAAAGTGCTAGAGGATACATTACAGGAACTTGAAAAAATGAATGCTTCCGTGCATTTACTCGAAACTTTAAACGATATTGACGATTATGAGGATCTACTTGAATATCACAGTAAACAAGTCGTAAAAAACAAAAATCTTGAATTATATAATTGATGAAAACATATCTTACCACCACTGAAAATGTGTACCGCGATGCTGCACTAACACCAAACATAGGACTTTGCTGCACAACAACTCCTGTTTGGGCACTACCAGAACTGGATATGCCATCGATCATGTTACAAATGAACTATGGTTGTGGAACAACAGTTCATCCGCGTGATCTTTCCAATAATCCGAAAATACTTTATGTTGGAGTTGGTGGTGGAATGGAGCTATTACAATTTGCTTATTTCAGTAGACAAAAAAATGGTGTTATTGGGATTGATATTGTGGATGAAATGCTCGAGAAATGTGCAGTAAATCTAGAATTGGCAGAAAAATCTAATCCATGGTTCAAAAAGGAATTTGTGAGCTTAAAGAAGGGGACTGCTCTTGATTTACCTGTGGAAGATAATTCAGTAGATGTTGCAGCGCAAAATTGCTTATTCAATATTTTCGACAAAGAGGACCTAAAAGAAGCGTTGAAGGAAATGTATAGAGTCCTCAAGCCAAATGGTCGTTTAGTGTTATCAGATCCGATCACAGAAAACGAAATTCCTGAAAATCTTAAAGAGGATGAAAAATTAAGAGCCTTGTGTTTAAGCGGTTCTTTGTCCTTACAAGATTATCTTGACATGATCACAGATGCCGGATTTGGTACCGTTGAAGTTCGTGCAAAACGTCCTTATAGAATATTGAGTCCGCAACATTACGATACCAACGAGGTGATTTACCTAGAAAGTGTAGAAGTATGTGCAATTAAAGATCCTATGCCGGAGGATGGACCTTGTATCTTTACAGGTAAAACAGCCATTTATTTCGGAAGTGAAGATTTTTTTGACGACGGCAAAGGACATGTGTTGCTGAATAATCAGCCCTTGGCAGTGTGCGATAAAACCGCAGCGGCGCTATACCATTTGGGCCGTGAAGATATTTTTATTTCGCCTTCCACCTATTTTTATGATGGTGGAGGCTGTTGTTAATTTGTGGGTCATGAGATGCTACCTTTATATACTGTTCTTGCCTTTGATGATTTATTCTTGTCAACAAAGAGAAGAGCCGGTTAAATGGGTGCAGAGAATCATGATTGAACCAAATGCTGATTTTCAAGAATATTGGTATACTGGGCAGGCTGAAATTACTTCATATCATCTTAATCAGGTTCGTTATGGTCAATACCGAAAAGGAGATGCTTTGTTGATTTTTGTTACTGAACCTTTTTTAAAAAAGGAACAGGTCAAGAAAGAGTTTAAAAGCAATAAATTGTCGCATACTGTGCTTAAGGGTACTATTATTAAAAAATTTGCAACAGGGATTTATGATTATTCTATGATGACATCTGTTTTCACTCCAATTCGCATTAAAGATCTCCCAAAAGCTGTAAAAATTACAAATTCAAATCAGGAATGGTGCGGACTAACATTTCTACAAGTGAATAGAAAAGTGAATCGTCTTGATGTAAAGAAATTCTCGTACTTTGAACTGGAGGGGGACGTAGAATTTTCTAGAGACGATATTTTGATGGAAGATGAATTGATCAATTTCATACGAATTAATCCAAAGTTACTTCCAATAGGTAATTTTGATATGATCCCGTCCTTTTTTTATCAACGTTTGAAACATAAACCATTTAAGTCAGTAGCAACGGTTTCAAGGTTTTATGGGGTAAATGATAGTATTGATGCGTATGAATTGCATTGTCCTGAATTAAAAAGGAAAATTACCTACTTTTTCAACAACGCTTTTCCTCATCAAATAGAAGGTTGGCAGGAAAGTTATCCGGAATGGACAGGAAAGAATGAGGAGATGATGACTACTACTGCATCAAAAAATGTCTCTTTGAGTACAGCATACTGGAAGGTCAATAATGTCGGTGACAGCATTTGGCGAAATAAACTTAATTTGAGGTATTGAGAAAGATTGTGATCATCGGGAATGGGGTTGCTGGAACAACGGCCGCTCGTCATTTGAGGAAATTGGGAAATGACCAGATCACGCTCATATCCAAAGAAACTCCGTATTTCTATTCCCGACCAGGTTTGATGTATGTGTACATGGGGCACATGACTTTCGATCAACTTGAGCCTTACGAGCGCAATATCTGGAGTGAAAATAAGATAAAACTTATACACGACGAAGTCTTGCAGATAGACTTAGAAGATAAAATAGTCCGTTTGAAAGAGCATTTTAATTTGCATTATGATGTCTTAGTTCTTGCCATGGGATCTAATTATCGATTATTGGATTTTCCAGGGTCAGATGGAAAAGGAATTCAGGGATTCTACTCATTTCAAGACCTACAGTTATTGGAAGAGAATACAAAAAATATTTCATCTGCGGTTATTGTAGGGGGGGGATTGATTGGAGTGGAAATGGCCGAAATGCTGCTTTCCCGAAAAATAGAAGTTCACTTTTTAGTGAGACAGAATAAGTTTTGGAATTCAGTATTACCTGATTCCAATGCAGAGTTTGTGATGCAGGAACTCGATAAACATAAGGGATTACATATGCATTATGACGATGAAATTGATGCAGTTGAAAAAGATATTTCCGGTCGAGTAAAAAAGGTGATCACAAAGCAAGGAAAAGAAATTCATGCCTCATTTTTGGGATTGTGTATTGGAGTAGTTCCAAACCTTGAAATCGTAAAAGATCTTGCTATTGAACAAGATCAAGGAATACTTGTGAATGAATTTTTACGTACATCAGAGCCTGATGTTTACGCCATTGGCGACTGTGCTCAGCTCCGTAGAACAAGAGACGACAGAGGTGCCTTGGAACAAGTGTGGTATTCGGCCAGAAAAATGGGCGAGGTGGTAGCAAAAAATATTTGTGGAAGTGAAACTGAATTTGATCCCGGACTATGGTACAATTCTGCCAAATTCTTTAATCTCGAGTACCAAAATTATGGAGTAGTGCCTCAGCAAACAGATGAAAACAGTATGTCATTTACTTTTACGGATATTAGGCAACCGCTACTCATTCATTTTGTTTTTGACAAAAGAGATCTAAGTCTTAAGGGAATTAATTGTTTCGGTACACGTTTACGCCAGGAAGTTGTTGAATGGTGGATTTTAAGTAAGAGATCTGTGGATGAGGTTATCGAAGATTTTCAATCCGCATTATTTGATTCGGAATTTTCGAAAAATCCATATGAAAAATTATTAGTATCTTATAATCAGTACTTCAATAAAGATATAAAGCCACGAAAAAAGGTGTGGTGGAGGAGTCTCATCGACACACTGCAAAAAAATGGATAATTCGCTGAATATATCGCTTTCCGGAGATAATGCGCAACGTTTAAAATTAGTGCATAAATTGGGAATTGTTATCTTTCTTTTAGGAATTTACTTGCTAATTGACGGTTTTTATTGGAATTCTTTTCTTGAAAAAAACACCTCACTATATCTATCTTTTTTAGTAATGTTGGGAGGGTCAATTGTTTTCACTTACAGATCATTTAAACAGTTCAATCCGATTACTATCTATACGTCAAATTTAAATTTTCTTTCAAGATTCGGTTTGGTTTTAGGTACAATTGGCTTTGTAGGTTTATTGGTCTTTTGGTGGAATTGGATAGGCTTTACAGATTCAAAGTATTTTTGGTTGATATGGACAATGATTCCTGTAGGGCTAGTCTTATACAGTGTAGGGAGATATTCTGGGGGACCGGGAATCAAGAACAATGACTATCAATTTAATTCACTCACAAATAGAGGGGTATATGGTTGGGCGCTTGCCGTCATTTTGACCATTTTTTATATTCAACTTTATTGGATTCCCGAACAGATTCAAGGATTAGTTAAACTTTTTGATCCTTTTTCTGAATTGCTGAGAGGTAAACCTTCGGATCGATGGTTTACCTATGGTTCTATTTATACGTTCGTTATTTTATTTCTTGGAATAAAATTTATGATCAAGTATAAGGGCAATAATTATCAGCAAATCAAGACACTTTCGCTAATTATTTCTCAAATCGGTTTTGCTTTTTTTATACCGATGATTTTAGAGGGACTCAATATGAATAATACCACAGATACTTCTGGAAACTATTTGGGTTATTATAGCGCAAATCCTGTGGATTCCTGGCCGTTGAACTATTCTTTTTTTGATCCGGGAAGCTTTAGAGCATATGCACAACCTGCATATCAACCCTATGGTTTGGCCTATTTGGTTTGGGGTATTGTTCTCTTTATGCTGATTACACCAGTGGTAACTTATTTTGTAGGTAAGCGTTGGTATTGCTCATTTTTATGTGGATGTGGTGGTATCGCTGAAACGGCAGGTGATAGTTTTCGACACCTTTCATCTAAGACGAAATCGGCCTGGAATATTGAGCGTTGGTTGTTACATAGTGTATTGCTTTTTGTCTTGATCATGAGCCTTGCAGTGATGTATAGCTATTTTTACGAGACAGATTTTATAGTTGCTTGGGGATCCGTCGATTTCAAAACATATTTTTTTAGTGTATTGTCCGTTTTGGGTCTTTTACTAGCATTTCTTTTTTATCTGAAGGTGAGTTTGAAGCAAAAAGGAGGAATCTTGTTTATTGGAATGGCCATCGTGTCATTGTTAATGCTGATGTTGCTTTACGGTTATTTCAGTGGGCATCAGGAAGCCTTTATTTTGGAAAGTAAACAGATAAAAAGTGC
>JBFHIN010000054.1:0-9447 GCA_041596415.1 Crocinitomicaceae bacterium
AATTTGATTAAAGCTGCGGATGGTCTGAGGGATCAGAAAAAATATGATTTGGCGATAAGCAAGTATGAAGAGGCCTTGACCAAGAAAAATGAGCAGTATCCTAAAGATCAGATCATAGCTATTAAAAAACTTGTTGAGCAACAAAAGAAGGATGCCGAAAATGAGGCAAAATACAAAGAGGCCGTAGCGCAAGCGGATGGATTTTTCAATCAGAAAAGTTACATGGCAGCTAAGGACAAATATAAATTGGCCAATAGCCTTAAGCCAACAGAGCAACACCCAATTAATCGTTTGGCGGAAATTGAAAAGAAATTAGAGGAACAAAATGCCGAAAAGGAAAAGAAAAGAAAGTACGACGAGGCGATAACTGCAGCGGATGCTTTATTTGCCAGTGAAAAATACGAAGAAGCAAAAGCAAAATACAACGAAGCACTAAAAATTGAAACGGCAGCTACTTATCCTATAGCGAAGATAAAAGAGTGTGATACTAAACTTTTGGAAAAAGCGAAGCAGAAAGAAAAAGAGGAAAAGATACAGAAACTAATCTCTGAAGGTAACACGTTGATGCAGAGTGCTAAATGGAGCGAAGCAAAAGCGAAATTCATTGAAGTACAAACGTTGGATCCTCAAAATGCTGTAGCAAAACAAAAGATTGATGAGATCAACAAGAAAATTGAGGAAGCGAATAATTTAGCTGCACAAGAAGCTAAGTTCAATAAGTTAGTGGCTGACGGTGATCTAGCTTCAAAAGGTGCAAAATATACCGATGCAAAAACCAAATACGAGGAAGCATTGGCTATCAAAAAGGATGCATCGGTGGAACAAAAATTGGCCGATGTACAGAAAAAAATAAAAGAGATCGCGGATAAGGAAGCTCAGGAGCAAAAATTTCAGGCACTTAAAACCGAGGGAATGAAATTGGCGCAGGAGCAACAGTGGTTAGATGCGAAATCAAAATTGACAGAGGCTTCAGCAATTAAGCAGGATCCGGCTATTACACAAAAGCTGAAGGAAATCGATGAAAAAATAAAAGCAAATCAAGCTTTGATGCAACTGGAAGCAGAATACAAAACGTTGATGGACGCGGCTGCAACTCTAGAAAATGCAAACAATATCGATGGAGCCATCGCAAAATACAAAGAAGCTTCATTGAAAAAACCGGCTGAACAACTTCCAAAAGATCGTATTGCAGCACTAGAAGCTAAAAAGGCAGATGCAGGAAAGCAAAAGGAAATTGATGCCAAGTATGCAGCTTTCATGAAAAAAGGAGATGAGATGATGGCTCAAAAAAACTATTTGGCTGCTATCAAGGAGTACAATCAGGCACTTGCACTTAAACCTACGGAAAAAGAACCTGTCGATAAAGCTGCAGAAGCAGAAAGATTGGAAAAAGCACGCAGCTCTGAGGGTGATCAAGCATATGAAAAGTTGTTAACGGTTGCTCAATCGAAAATAGATGAACGTGATTTCCCGAAAGCTAAGGAGCTTTTGGAAAGAGCTATCAAAATCAAGGCTGTCGATTCTCGTCCCAAAGAAATGTTGAAACAAGTTGAATTCTTGGAAAAACAGGAAAAAGAATTCAAAATGAAAATGGATGAAGCAGAAGTGAGAGCAGGAGCTAAAGAGTATCAAAAAGCCGTGACTCTCGTGGAACAAGCCTTGATTATTAAACCAGGCGATAAGAATGCCGAGGAAAAATTAGAAAAATATAAAAAGTTGGTTGCCGACCAATCTTCGCTGGCAGAAAAGGAGACGTTGTACAAAGACTATATGACCAAAGGAGGTTTGAGTAAAAATGCCAAAAACTATGAACAAGCATTGATGCACTATCAAAATGCATTAAGTTTGAAACCTGGAGACGCTGCAGCTATTGAAAAAATAGCAGAGATCCAAAAGATTTTGGATGATATCGCCAATGCCAATAAAAATGAGATCGATAGAAAAAATCAGTTCGACGCGTTAGTGCTTGAGGCTGACCGAGAATTTGCTACAAACAATTATTCTCTGGCAGAATCGCTTTATAAAAAAGCACTTGTATTGGACAAAGGTTCAAGTTATGTAAAAAAGCAGATTGAAGAATGTAATCGACTTTTAAAATTAAAGGATATTAATACTTCTGAGGCTGAGTACAATAAAGTCATAGAAGAGGCAAATGAATATTTCGCCCTACGCAGCTATGATAAAGCGAGATCTAAATATGAAAAAGCATTGACGATCAAACCAAATGAGGAATATCCGAGTACGAAATTAAAAGAGATCGATGCAATTTTAAATCCGGTGATCGTTCAGGCGGGTGCCTTGGAAAATCTAGGTGTTCCTTACGAAGAAAATTCGATCATGGATGGTCATGCAGCTTTGGTGAAAGCAGAATTGGAACGTAAAAATCTAAAGAATACTAAAGTAAAACGAAAAGTAGATAAGATTTCTGAGGCAGAATCTGACCTGACACAAAAGAAAACGCAAGAGCAATTGGAAACTAATAATGAGATTTATCGTGTGCAACAATCGATTACAGTTTCTACACAAAATTCTGATCTGAATCGACAAGAATTGGTCGAGGTGTTGAGAAAAGCTGAAAAAGAATTAGCTGAAGAAAAAGCACAGAACGATCAGTTCAAACATGCGGATAATATTCGTTCACAAGAAACTATGAATGCCGTTGTAGAACAGAGTACATTGGATTATTCTGTGCGTGAAGCAGTATATTCGTCAAATACAAGTATTCTGCACAACTATACCTCAAATATGGCAGAAGATCTTAGGAAGCAACACGAAACAGAAGCGATTAAAAACGTTGTGACAGATCAAAAACTAATGGTTGTACAAAACAATCTTCAAAAAGAGGCAGTTGACAACTATGAAGAAAGAAAAATAACTGAGCGTGACGTTAATAATGCGATCACCTCAGCAAGCAATAAAGAAAAGTCGCTTACCAATCAAAATGAAACTGAATTGCTTTTGACTAAGGCAAATATAGCCCTTGTGGATGCAAGTGTTGCTAATAAAGCTGTCAATGATTCTAAATATGCACCTCAAAACAAAGAGACATTAAAGATTGTTCAAGGTACTGTTGTAGCTACAGAAGAGGCAAAAACTAATCAACGAGACATCTCTTCAAAAGAAATTTCAGCCAAGATCGATCAGGTAAATATTAGTGTCAGTGAATCGGATGTTGATCGTGATTTGAACCGTTTAAAAACGACTGATATCATACACGAAGGAAATAAGAATATTCAGTTGGCCGCTCATGAAGCATACCAGAATGAGACATTGAAATATTTGCAAACTGAAAATGAGATTAAAAGACAAGCAGAAAAAAACAATGGTGTAAACGATCTTGCAGATGCGAAACATGCTAAGAATGTTACGGCAGTTGATCAAGTGGATAAAAAAGCCTCAATGATCGATGTTGAGAATTCATTGACTGACGAAGAACAACGATTAAGGACGAAAGCCAAGGTTGAGATTCAAAAAGATAATGCTCAGGAAAATCTTCGAACTACCACTGAAAAACAAGAGGTGAACAGCGCGAAGATGGAAGATGTCAATAGGGCGATGGATGCCGGTAAAACAAATGCGCAAAATGCACAGAAAGAAAAAAGTCTTGATGCCCAAACTAAGTTGAGTAATATTGATTCAAAACAACCGGAGAAGGTTAAACTTGCAAATTCTTTGGGCCAAGAATATCCGGAAGGTGTGTCACAAGAATCTTTTGTACAGAATGATGAAAATGGATTGATGAAAGCTGTAATCACAAGAAGAATAGTGGTGATTAACGGTCATGGTAACGTTTATGTACGTACACAAACTTTACAGTCAATTACCTACACCAAAAACGGTGCTCCATCAACGGAGTTCGTTTGGCAAAAGGAAACTCAAGGTCCAAATTTGGTTAAGAATTACTAGAAATTCAAAATTCGTTGTGAGTAACTCTTGAAACCAAAAGACTTTGTAGTCGATATTCTGAGTATTTTCGGATAAAATTCATCTTATGTCGAAAATTATTCTGGCGTTAACCATTCTTTTTAAAATTGTTCTCGCTATAGCAATAGGCCTATACTATTGGAACACCAACGATTTTGAAGCTATTAAACGCTTGCCTATTTTCTTATTGCTACTGTGCGTTTTGTACATTTTACTTCAAATGTTGACACGTAGATTGACGAAAGTAAACAATTGGTGGGACTGGGTCTATTACGTTGGCTTGGTTTCAATAATGTTACCCGTTTTATTCGCAAAAGCAAATAATCAGCATATATTTCATCTTATTACCGATTTCGGAACGCTTGCGTTACTAATTCCCGCCTTGGTTGATGGATATTTATACACTCGACCTCAAACCAAAAGTTCAAATTAATGAAGGTTCATTTTATTGCTATAGGAGGTAGTGCGATGCACAATTTAGCCATTGCATTAGTGATCAAAGGGTATCAAGTATCCGGTTCTGACGATGAAATATTTGAGCCTTCAAGATCTAGACTAGAACGATATGGCATACTGCCGGCAATCATTGGTTGGGATACAAGTAAAATAACAGAAGATCTTGATGCAGTAATTTTGGGTATGCATGCCAGAGAAGATAATCCTGAGCTAATTAAAGCAAAAGAACTAGGTATTCCGATTTACTCGTATCCTGAATATTTGTATGAGCAAAGTAAAACAAAAATCAGAGTTGTTATTGGTGGAAGTCATGGTAAAACAACTATTACTTCTATGTTGCTGCATGTCATCAATAAACTTGAAATGAATGTCGATTACATGGTCGGAGCGCAGTTGGAAGGCTATGATTGCATGGTAAAGATGAGCGAAGATGCTCCCGTGATGATACTTGAGGGTGATGAGTATTTGAGTTCACCGATCGATCGCAGACCAAAATTTCATTTATATCGACCGAATATTGCTTTAATAAGTGGAATTGCTTGGGATCATATTAACGTTTTTCCAACTTTTGAAAACTACGTGGAACAATTCGATGTTTTTTGCGCTAAAATTGAATCAGGAGGAACGTTAATTTACAATTCAGAGGATCCCGAGGTTAATAAATTAGGAGAAAAGTATGCCGATGTAATTAATACAGTCGCTTATGGTACACCTGTTTACAAAATTGAGGAGGATTGTACAATATTGAATTTTGACGGAGTTGAGTATCAACTGGAAATATTCGGTGAACACAATTTGCAGAATCTGATAGGAGCGATGCGTGTAGGGGAGTCTATTGGAATCAATAATGCTGATTTTCTCACTGCAATGAGGGATTTTAAAGGAGCAGGAAAACGCCTTCAAAAGGTTATAGAAAAAGATGGATTTGTCATGTACAAAGATTTTGCTCATTCACCCTCCAAGTTAAAAGCGACAACCAAGGCTGTTAAAGAGAAATATCAGGATCGCAAAGTTGTAGCATGTATGGAGCTTCATACTTTCTCGTCGCTTAAAAAGGAATTTTTATCTCATTATAAAAACAGTATGGAGCGTGCTGACCGAGCGTTAGTATATTTTAGTCCTGAAGTGGTAGCACACAAGAAACTTGATCCGATCACCAAAGATGACGTTTTAAAGGGATTTGGGGATAATGTTACCGTAGTTCACACTACTGAAGAAGTATTGACCTTCATTAGAAAACAAGACTGGAACAACGCTGTATTGCTGATGATGTCTTCAGGTAATTTTGATGGTATCAATTATGAGGTTCTCGGACAGAAAATTGTCGATACACTTTAATTTCTAAAAACTACTTTTCGGTAGATAATCGTAACCAAAAGACTGTAAATAGTTGCCAGAATCAATAAGGCCAGTATACTAAGTGTTGCCGTAAAACCTGCAGAAGCGCCATTTCTGTTACTTTCCTTCAATTTTTCCTCTATTTGATCTTTGGTCATTACCTCTGCATCGGCATGTTCTTTTTTGAAGTTGGCCAATTGAACCGGATCATTTACCATTTTCTCTATGGCCACTTCATTTTCCGAGATCTGATGTTGATAATATTCCGGATTTATCTTCGCATAGAAAAAATAAATAAAAATGGAGACCAAAACTACGTAGGGTAGACCGGCACTCATTCCGTTTTTCAGATCGTACATGGCATTCGTTTCTTCTGTGTCTCTCATTTTTTGTAAAAAGAGTCCGACAGAAATGCTAGCCAATAATAAGAAAATATTCAGAAGAACTGTCGGTACAACAGTGTCGTTAGACCAACCGAAATAAAAGAATATCAATTTTAAGAAAATCCAAAGTGCAGCGCCAATGATGCCAACTTTAACAGTAATTCTCATGTCTGGAATTTATTGTGCGATGCTTAACATTAACTATTCATGGATATTAAGAATTCTTCATTGGAAAGGGTGTTTTCCATGTGAGATTTCATAAATTCCATTGCTTCAACAGGATTCATATCGGCGATAAACTTACGCAGTAACCAAATACGTTGTAATACATCTTTTCCAACCAATAGATCTTCTCTACGAGTTCCTGAAGCAGTGATATCGATAGCTGGGTAAATTCTACGATTAGAAATTTTACGATCCAATTGCAATTCCATGTTACCGGTTCCCTTAAATTCTTCGAATATCACCTCGTCCATTTTAGAACCTGTTTCCGTCAATGCTGTGGCAATAATCGAAAGCGATCCACCGTTTTCAATTTTACGTGCTGAACCAAAGAATCTTTTTGGTTTATGTAATGCATTAGCATCCACACCTCCAGAAAGTACTTTTCCTGAAGCAGGAGATACCGTATTGTAAGCTCTTGCTAAACGCGTTATTGAATCTAATAGGATACACACATCGTGTCCACATTCAACCATTCGTTTTGCTTTTTCAAGAACCATGTTCGCTACTTTAACGTGACGGTCAGCCGGTTCATCGAAAGTTGAAGCAACAACCTCTGCTTTCACACTGCGAGCCATGTCAGTAACCTCTTCCGGACGTTCATCGATCAACAATACGATCAAATATGTTTCCGGATGATTCGCTGCAATTGCGTTAGCTACATCCTTAAGTAGCATCGTTTTTCCCGTCTTTGGCTGCGCTACGATCATTCCACGTTGCCCTTTACCAATTGGTGCGAATAGATCCATAACACGGGTCGACAAGGTCTCTTGAGGGTGACCCGTTAGTTTGAATTTTTCGTCTGGAAATAAAGGAGTCAAATATTGAAAAGGAACTCTATCGCGAATGTACGAAGGGTGTCTACCATTAATAGATTCAACCTTAACTAAAGGGAAGAATTTTTCACCTTCTCTAGGAGGTCTAATAGTACCTTTGACAGTGTCTCCGGTTTTTAATCCAAATAACTTAATTTGACTTTGTGATACATAAATATCGTCAGGTGAAGGGAGGTAATTATAATCAGATGATCTTAAAAAGCCATACCCATCTTGAATTACTTCAAGAACACCTTCTGCCGATACGATTCCAACTAGGTCATAAGATTCCTCTTCAACCTTGTTTTCGTCATTCGAAGAAGACCCATGTTGTCCTTGACTGCCATGTTCTCCTGAATGTTTTTTATTTCGGTTTCTGTTACGATCAAATTTTTCTCTGCGGTCTTGTCGAGCCGGTTGCTCGCCACCAGCCGAAGTAGTCGTTTTTTCTGTCTCGGCATTTTCGCTTGAAGGAGTCTCTGATTTCGGTTCTTCTGTCTTCTTTGCTGCGATTTCAAGAAGATTTCTACCTTTCCTTTCATGCGTGCTCTTTTCTGGAGTTACTTCTTCTTTAGCACTTTCCGTTTTTTTATCTTCAGAACCTTTAGATTCAACTTCATCAGAAAAAAGTGCTGGCTGTTCTGTTTTAACATTACTTGTTCTAACTCTAGTGCGCTTTCTTTTTGACTCATCCGCTGGTTGTGACGACGAACCTTCTGTTTGATTAGCACTAACAATCAGTTCAATAATTTCAGCTTTTTTTAGTTTTTCAGCGTTTTCAATGCCAATAGAAGTAGCAATAACTTTTAAGTCAGAAAGTTTTTTACTTTCTAATTCTTTTTTATCCATAAAATACCGTAAATGTATTGTGTGTTAATTGGGATGTCAAAATTAATTGGCTTAAGAAGGAGAGGGAATTCCTCTCACTTTGATGTTGCAATATTACAAATTATGTTTAAGTGTACAAATAAATACATGCTTTTTTTATCAATCAAAGAAATTAGAGAATAGATTCTTCATAAAAAAGGAATTTATATCTTCACCCTATGAAAAATTTAGCGTTACATTGGAAAATTTTAATTGCAATGGCTTTGGGTATAATCTGGGCCCTTCTTTCCGGATATTTTGGTTTAAATAAATTCACAATTGATTGGATCGATCCTTTTGGAAAGATTTTCATTAATTGTTTAAAGTTTATTGCCATCCCATTGGTTTTATTTTCAATTGTAAGTGGTGTTTCAAGTTTAGGTGATCTTTCACAATTAGGACGTATTGGATTTAAAACGCTAACACTTTATCTGGTAACTACTGTTGCATCCGTTTCGATCGGTCTGATGATCGTAAATATTATACAACCTGGTATGCAAACAAACACTGATACTAAAATCAATAACCGACTACGTTATGAAATTTGGGCGAGTGAAAATAATATTGAGATCAAAGACGGAAAAAAGATTCTGGAAACTGTAAGTGAAGAGAAGAAGGCTGAAATTCTTAAAAAGCTGGAAGAGGAGAAAAATTCAGATGAGTATAAAAAAATAGCTGAAAAAAATGAAACTGTTCAAGCCGTTAGGACAGGTCCGCTTCAACCGCTTGTTGACATGGTTCCTGAAAACCTGATGCTATCCATGTCAGACGGACGGCTAATGTTACAGGTAATCTTCTTTGCCATATTCTTTGGAATTGCTCTTGCCTTATTACCTAAAGAGAAAGTAGGTAATGTGATCAGCTTTTTTGATGGTATGAACGAGGCTTTTGTAAAAATGGTAAATATTGTAATGATTGCTGCCCCATTTTTTGTTTTTTGTCTAATGGCAGGAGTCTTGGCAAAAATGGCGGATTCCCCATCAAAGATTCTTGAAATATTTATAAGCCTTGGTCAATACGGAGTTGCAGTGTTAACTGGTTTGCTTCTTTTACTCTTCGGTTTTTATCCCTTATTAATGAGAATATTCAGGGTAAGAATCTCGTATAGAGAGTTTTTTAGGGGATTAAGCCCTGCGCAATTTCTTGCGTTTTCTACCAGCTCCAGCGCAGCAACTTTACCTGTAACAATTGAGTGTGTTGAAAACAATCTTAAAATACCAAAAAGGATCACAGAATTTGTTCTACCTATAGGTGCTACGGTGAATATGGATGGCACATCGCTTTATCAGGCCGTGGCGGTAATATTCTTGGCACAATTTCACGATGTGGATCTGTCTCTAGCACAGCAAATTGGGATTGTTGGAACAACAACACTGGCGTCAATTGGTGCGGCTGCAGTTCCAAGTGCCGGATTGATCATGTTAATGATCGTTTTAACAACG
>JBFHIN010000055.1:0-9436 GCA_041596415.1 Crocinitomicaceae bacterium
ATGCAGGAGGAGATTGTCGACGATGTCATCTATGGACATGATACATTGGCGTTATTGCCTACCGGTGGAGGTAAATCTATCTGTTTTCAAGTTCCCGGTATTGCCCGCGAAGGATTAACTGTTGTTATCTCTCCTTTAATTGCCCTGATGCAAGATCAAGTGGATCAACTATCCAGAAAAGGTATTCGTGCGAAAGCCATTGTTTCGGGAATGTCTTACAAAGAAATTGACATAATTCTGGACAACGCCCGTTTCGGTGCAGTTGATTTTCTCTACACTTCTCCGGAACGCATCCAATCCAAACTGTTCATTGAGCGCTTTAAACAAATGAATGTGGGTTTGATCGTTGTGGATGAAGCGCATTGTATATCAGAATGGGGGCATGATTTTCGTCCTTCTTTTATGGAAATCAAACGTTTAAGAGAATTACATCCAAAAGTCCCAGTTATTGCGGTTACCGCTACTGCAACACAACCTGTTAAGGACGAAATCATATCAAAATTAGCCTTAAAGGATGTTCGTATACACGAAAAATCTTTTGTTAGAGATAACCTCAGCTACGAGGTGTACAAAGTAGAAAACAAGGTCGCTAAATTGCTTGACTTTTGTAAACAACAGGGAAACAATACGGGAATCATCTATTGTCAAACCAGAAAAGCGGTTAAAGAAATTGCAAGGCTATTAATTGCTCATAAATTCAGTGTTGGGATTTATCATGGTGGGATGTCAAAAAAAGAACGTGATCAAATGCTCACTGACTGGATGTTGGATCGCAGACACATCATGGTAGCAACAAACGCTTTCGGTATGGGAATAGATAAACCCGATGTACGATTTGTGCTACACGCCGAATTTCCATTTTCACTAGAAGCTTATTTTCAAGAGGCAGGCAGAGCGGGAAGAGACGGTAATGAAGCAAGAGCTATAACTTTCTGGGAAAATCAAGATTTCGAATTGATCGAACAACGCATTCATGACCAATTTCCTCCCGTAGACATTATTAAAAATACGTATCGAGCCTTGTGCAATTACTTAAAAGTAGCCATTGGCTCCGGCGTAGAAGAAACTTACCCCTTAGATCTGAAAGATTTTTGCAAGCATTTTAACCTAAATTATATTGAGACTTATCATAGCTTAAAGATTCTTGAACTTAATGGTGACATAAGCTTGAGTGAAGGCATATTCCACCCTACCAGAGTTAAATTTTCAATTGGAAACACAGCCCTCTATAATTTTCAGGTTCAGCACGATAAATTTCTAAGTTTAACTCAATTACTTTCAAGAAGTTATCCGGGAATTTTTGAAAATTATCACGTCATTGATGAGGACGTAGTAGCCAAACGCCTATCCATTTCCTCTCCCCAATTAACTGAATTACTTAAAAATCTTGAAACCTACGGTGTGTTAGATATTTCATGGAGGACTAACTTGCCTACTGTCACATTCCTTCATGAAAGACTGCCGGATGATTATTTAACGATCGCGTATTCAAGTTATAAACAACGTCAAGAGATCGCCTTAAAAAAAATTGAGGCTGTTGAGACTTTTTTATTTGCACATCAATGCAGATCTGTTCAGTTGTTAAAGTATTTTGGTCAAGAAGCCAATAAATGTGGCAAGTGTGATGTTTGTCGTTCCGAGAATCAAAAACAAATTTCAATGCAGGAATTGAAAAAAGATCTGCTAGTGATTTTGAAAAACATGCAAACTTTGGAAGACTGTGTTACAAAAACCAATGTCAATCAAGAAACTGTCACGTTAGCATTGAAGGCACTCTTACTGGAGGAGAAAATCGTCTCATTAGACAATAAATTCATCATCAATCAGTGACTTTTCTTTTCTAATGAAACTTTGAGTGCATGTACTTCTCGTTGCAATTCCTGAATTGACTTACTGATATCATGATCATCTGGTTTCATTTCAGGTAACTCTGGAGAAATGTAGTTCACGAATTTCCATATTTCAAGGATATCATTGGCGTGAACAAGATAAGGAGCGTAGAAGGAATTTGTAGAGCATAATTGGAAGGATTGGCTGCTATCCAGTAAATTATGAACGACCTTGAAAACGATTCCTTCATCCTTGGTGATCACGATACACGGAGTTCCGGATCGAATGGTCATCCAGTTCTGAATATACTCTGCAACCACATATGAGCCCTCTACGACAGGTGGCATTGAATCACCTTTGATCGGAAAAGAACGATACTTCTTGTTTTTGGACAAAAACGGAAGATGAAATGTCGGTAATACTTTCAAGTAATCCGGGTCGGCGTACCCCGAAGTGTAACCCGCACTTGCTTTTAGTGGAATAAGTTCGATCAATTCATCATCATTAGCATCGACAACAGTAGTTAAGACCCTCAGATTATTCCCTTGTAGATCATTGTAGAGTCCTTTGTCGATCTTCTGCCAATCTGTTTCACTCAATTTTTCAAAATCCTTTTTTAATAGATCATCAATAGACACTTTGAAAAATGAACTGATCGCTACCAAACTTTCTAAACCGGGCTGAGCGACCCCATTCTCATACCCACTGTACGTGGATCTCGTTAGGCCCACTGCCTGAGCAGTTTCCTCCTGAGATTGCTTCAAACGCTTACGTAAAAGTTTTAAGTTGTTACCGATTTGCATACGATCTATTTTTATCAAATATACAAATTCCTAATATATAAGCAATTAAATGATTAATATTTAATCATTATTCTTTAAAGTGAATAGGACTTCCTTTGTACCTGGAATAGACAGCGGTAAACTTAGCTCCAAAAAATATTATCTGAGAACTATAATAGACCCAAGATAAGATGATGAATAAAGTCCCTAAAATTCCAGCACTTGCCAAATAAAACACGTTGAACAAGTAATACTTTATCAATAATTGTCCGACATATAATAAAATGGATGTTAACAATGCACCGGCAAATGCATTTTTCCATCTCACGGCGCCATCATTTACATATTTAAAGACTAAAAGAAATATCAAGGTGTTGCTGATAATTGCCAATCCATGCCTAGTAATGCCGGCAAAAAACCAATGCAAAACGTTCATATCTTCAAACCAATTATCACTTATTGAGATTAACACCGTTTGAGCAATATAAAAGATGATAATGAGAAGAGTTATGGCTCCGACGAGCAACACAGAGACCATTCTAAATAATATGGTATTGAAAATCTGTTTTTTCTTCGTGGAAAAATTAATCTTAAGACTGTAAAAATCATTGATACTTTGTTTCAAACTGACCAGAAACGCGGAGCTAGCAACCAATAACACTAATATCCCTATAACTTCCATGGCAAAGTTTCCCGATTCAAAATCGACACGTTCCATAAAATTCATAATCCCAGAAACATCTTCAATACCAACTTTATCATGCATTAAATACCGTATTATTTCCAACATCAAGTCTTGTCCAATAATTTTTCCCAAATAAGAAATTGACAAATAGAACAAAGGAACAATTGCGAATAAGGTGTAATAGGCCAAAGCCGCACCGTGAAAAAAGCCTTTTTCTTGTAAATATTCTAAGACAGTATCTTTGACTAAATGTGGAATTTTCCTCCACCCTATTCTATGTGTGCTTTCTATAGATTTTGATGGCTCTGACATTTTTTAATTCATTTTGTGCATATAAAGTAAGTGCTTCGTTCTCTGAAGTTCGAAAAAAATTTTCATATACCATTCCGTTAAATGCGGAACCAACGTATTCAACTAAAATTGAATCCGATGCTGTGTCGGCTGCAATTTCAAATTCATCCGGTCGAAAACGAATCGTTTTATCTTTTATCTTAATTGAATTGACAGGTCCGAAAAAACGGGCTTCACTTAACAGCTTTACATTATAATATACCTTTTTAGGTGAACCTTTCGGTATGAGTTTACCATTTTTCAGGAAGTAGATTTTATCTACCATTGACAGGAGTTCAGCCCCGTAATGAGAAACCAAAACAATACTCATCTGTTTTTTTTTCTGTAGAACGTGTAAATATTGATTGATTCTATTCTTTAAATGAGCATCTAAGTGTGCAAAGGGTTCATCCAACAATAACACCTTAGGTTCTGTTGCTAAAGCTCGAGCAATTGCCAAACGTTGTTGTTCCCCTCCCGAAATCAAATGAGCTTTATGGTCCCTAATTAACATTAATTGCATCAATTGCAATAATTTTTCAACTAGTTGATCACGTTCATGATAAGGTAAATGCAATATAGACTCCCGAATATTTTCCTCGACTGTATGGTATATATCAAGTTTAAAATCCTGATTTACCAAACGAATCTCGTCGTGGCCCGGAATCAATTTTTCGTGTGGACCCTTCAGCCGTTTCCCTTCGAAAGTAACCTCACCCGAAGATGGTGATTCCAACCCTGAAAGTATCTTCAACAAAGATGTCTTACCTGCTCCACTCCTACCTACAATTCCAACGATCTCCCCATTTCCTATGTTGAAATTTACTTCTTTTAGAACAGGATGAGCGTAATGTAAGGATACTTCTTTTGCTTTTAGCATTAGTCGTGTAAGTCTTTTGGAAATTCTTGTGAAGCGATATAAATTCCCGGAATCGGATTGGCCATAGGTTCATAATCTTTCAAGTACATCTTGATCTCAAACCTGTCTTCCAGCTCAGTAAGGCTATAATTATCAACAATTGAAGAGGAGGCGCCTACATACATACTTGTACCATTCTCTGCAACGATCTCGAATAACAACATATTCTCTACCTCGTACGAAAACTCTTTACCATCAGCAAGTGTCCCTCTCAACGGATAAATTCCCTTTGGATGAACATCGATTTTAATCACTGGCGTTGTGATGGCAAACTCATCTTCCCATTCATATTTCAAATTATTTTCAGATTCTTCGCCACCATAATGTGCCTCGGCGTGTTCCGGTGAAAAATGCTCGTTGAGAAGATAGACGTTAATTATACATTTCATAATCCTTGCTTATTTAGCAAAATTAGAATTTTATCGCAGAGTTCGAAGAATTATGAAGCCCTTAAAAAGGCTTTTACTACTTTTGCAAATCGAATTTTAAAGCACAGAACTTTGCAAAGTATTCAACTTCACAAGCAAAAGACCCAATCGTTGATGAGAAGACATCCGTGGGTATTCTCAGGAGCCATACAATCACCGGTTAATGATCTTCGTGATGGTGAAGTCGTTACTGTTACTGACAATAGAGGGAATTTTCTTGCCAGGGGGCATTTTCAACATGCTACAATTGCAGTTCGTGTTTTGACCTTTGAGGACCTTGAAATAAATGCCGATTTTTTCAGAGAAAGACTGAAGAATGCTGTTGAACTTCGTAAACATCTTAATCTAATTACATCCACGAATTCTATTTGTAGACTGGTACATGGTGAAGGTGATCTTTTACCCGGATTGATCATAGATTACTACAATGGTGTTGCCGTAATACAATGTCACAGTATAGGAATGTACAATGATATCGATGCCATAAAAAATGGACTGATCGATGCCTTTGAAGGCAATTTGAAAGCTATCTACTCCAAATCTAAAGAAACATTACCTCAGCGAACAGATGTGGAAGATGCCTATCTTTTCGGCGCCGCAGAAGTACCACACGTTGCCATGGAGCATGGTGTGAAATTCGAAATCGACTGGATAAACGGCCAAAAGACAGGTTTTTTTGTGGACCAACGCGAAAATCGATATTTACTTGGAAAATACGCCCAAGGAAAAAAGGTCCTCAATACGTTTTGCT
Organism: Crocinitomicaceae bacterium; assembly: GCA_041596415.1. GTDB lineage: Bacteria > Bacteroidota > Bacteroidia > Flavobacteriales_D > Crocinitomicaceae > M0103. The sequence continues at coordinate 5,726 of JBFHIN010000055.1, forward strand.
ATTCAGGTGGATTCAGCTTACTTGCCCTCCAAGAAGGTGCAGAACTGGTACATTCACTTGACAGTTCAAAAAAAGCTATTGCGCTCACCGAGGCGAATATCAAGCTCAATGGTTTTGAAAAAGCACATGAGTCGATTGTGGCAGATGCCATGGATTACATGAAAGATCTCAAAGAAGATTACGATATTATTGTACTCGATCCTCCTGCTTTTGCCAAACACCGTGAAAAAAGACATAAAGCTATCCAAGGTTACAAACGTTTGAATGCGCATGCGATTCGACAAATCAAACCGGGAGGAATAATTTTTACTTTTTCGTGTTCACAAGTTGTAGACAAATTTTTATTTACCAATACGGTAATTGCTGCCGCAATTGAAACAGGAAGAAACGTCAGAATTCTTGAACAGTTACATCAACCTGCGGATCATCCGATAAATGCTTACCATCCGGAAGGAGAATACTTGAAAGGATTAGTGATCCAAGTGGATTAATTTTTTTTTACAAATTAAAGATCATCGAGCTTGTCGAGATTCGAGTTATGAATTAAGTTTTACAGATTTTCATGAGCCAATTAATAGATAATGAAACTTCTAGAATAAAAACACTTGATTTAAGCTACAAAACTATCTTAAGTGTAGCTGTTCCTTTGATGGTATCTAGTTTCATTCAATCTATCGTATTGATTACAGATGCATCCTTTATAAGCAGATACAGCACTTTAGCTTTCGATGCTGTAGGTAACGGCGGATTGATCTACCTCACATTTTTTGTTGCTCTGGCAGGGATGAATGATGGTTCTCAAATTCTCATTGCAAGACGCATTGGGCAACAAAACGAAAATGCCATTGGTAGAATATTCGGCACTTCCGTTCTTACCAATTTACTTCTAGCTTCTATTTTATTTTTGATCATTCGATTTTTACTACCCGATTTCATCATGGGTTACACAGCTAATGAAAAGATCGGAATAATGCAGATCGAATACATAGAGATCAGAGGATTTGCGCTTTTTTTCGCAATGATCTCACTTTCTATACAAGCTTTTTTTCTTTCTAATGGGCGAACATGGATCGTAATGATCTGTGCAGCGATTACAGCCATATCCAATATTGGTCTAGATGCTTTGTTGATCTTTGGAACGAAAACATTTCCAGCCATGGGACTTCAAGGTGCAGCTTGGGCATCCACAATTTCAGACGGCATTGGAATGATCGCATTGTTCCTTTTTTTATTCTTCAGTAAAGAACGTAAGCGTTTTCGTTTATTCGCTCATTTTTCATTCAACCTCATTTCCATGAAAGAATTATTCAAGGTTGGAAGTCCCTTAATGTTTCAAGGAATTCTTGCCTTGGGTACCTGGACATTCTTCTTTGCTTGGATAGAGCAACGCGGAACCTTTGAACTTACGGTCTCACAAAATATTCGAGCCATCTACTTTTTAGCTTTCGTCCCAATCTGGGGTTTTGCCGGAACCACTAAAACTTATATATCACAATATTTAGGGAAAGGTGATCACCATTCATTAAAGATTATTCAACGACGTATTCAACTGTTGACCGTATTATTTCTATTTATCTTCTTTCACGGCGCCATACTCTACCCAAAAACATTGATTTCGTTGATCAATCCGGCAGAAGAATACCTAGAAAAGAGCGCAGAGATTATGCGATTTATCACTTTTTCCATTTTGATCTTTGGATTAAGTAGCGTTTATTTTCAGACCATTAATGGTAGTGGTAATACGATGGCCACACTTACCATTGAAATTGTTTCTGTCGGTGTTTACATTTTCAGTGCTTACTTATTAATAAAGGTATTTATGGTCGATGTTTTTTGGATATGGTCCGTCGAATACATCTATTTTAGTTGTATGGGATTACTTTCCATTCTATTTTTACGCCACTTTAACTGGAAGAAAAAAGTTGTTTGATGAATAATAAATTACGCATTGTTTTTATGGGAACTCCTGAGTTCGCCTCACACATTCTTGAATCACTTCTTCATGCGGGGGTCGAAATTGTAGGTGTAGTAACTGCACCGGACAAACCTTCGGGCCGTGGTCAGAAGCTAAACAAAAGTGCAGTAAAAGTTTGTGCCGAAGAAAACCAATTGAACATTTTACAACCTACCAACTTAAAGCAGGAGGATTTTCTAAAAGAACTCAAAGCATTGAATGCCGATCTTTTTGTGGTAGTAGCATTCAGGATGTTGCCGGAAGCAGTTTGGTCAATGCCAGTAAAAGGAACCATTAATCTACATGCTTCTCTTCTACCCGACTATCGTGGAGCAGCACCTATTAATTGGGCAATCATTAATGGTGAAACAAAAACGGGCGTTACCACCTTTTTTATTGAAAAGGAGATTGATACAGGAAAGATCATCGAACAAGAAGAAGTAATTATAGGTGAGGATGAAACCGTGGGACAACTGCACGACCGCTTGATGGAACTTGGCGCAAAAGTTACGGTGAGCACCGTGTTGCAATTAGCAGAAAAAGATATTGAAGGAATATCACAACAAAATTATACACTATCAGAAATCCATCACGCACCAAAAATTTTCAAGGACGATTGTAAAATCAATTTCGACCAATCAGTAGATAAAGTCCACAATTTTGTTAGAGGCTTAGATCCATACCCTGGAGCATGGACAACCTTGACTAATAGACATGATCAGAAAAAAAGCACCTTCAAACTTTTCAACGCACAAAAAACAGAAGTTTCTTCGAAGAGCAACAAAGAATTGGTAGCCGAAAAAGATGGAATATATTTTCCGACAGAGGATTTTTACCTATCTATCAAAGACATTCAAATGGAAGGTAAAAGAAGAATGGATTTTAAATCTTTTTTAGCGGGAAACAAGCTTGAGGACTGGGTTTTGGAACAGTAATTAATTCAACGATAAAAACATATCATTGGTCGAACAGACCACTAAAAACGCCAATTTCAGGGTGCTTTATCAACAAAAAAGCACTTTTATCAACAAAAAAGCACTTTTTTTTCGCTAAATGCTTGTGTAGCTTAGATATTACGATATATTTGCTTCAATAATATTTTACAAACATTCAAAAACCAAAACTATGAACAAAGCAGAGTTAATCGATGCAATGGCAGCAGAGGCTGGAATTTCTAAGGCAGATGCTAAAAAAGCATTGGATGGATTTGTTAACGCAACTTCAACAGCATTAAAAAAAGGAGATAGAATTTCATTAGTAGGATTCGGATCTTTCTCAGTTTCTAAAAGAGCTGCAAGAACAGGACGTAACCCACAAACTGGAAAAGAAATCAAAATTGCTGCTAAGAACGTTGTACGTTTCAAGCCAGGAGCAGAACTTTCTGGAAAAGTTAACTAATCCTATTTCTGTAAAGAAATTGAAAGAGGAATCGAGAGGTTCCTCTTTTTTTATCACTATATAGTATGTATACCCAAGAAGAGATCAATCGTAAAGTATTAGAATCTTTCTATGAGATTATCACACCAAGCAAGCAGGAAATGTTTGATCGCATAGCTGCACAACGTACGAATTATTTGACCGTTGTTCTTGAAAACGTTTATCAAGAACATAATGCTTCCGCAGTTCTTCGTTCTTGTGATTGTTTTGGAATCCAACAATTACATGTAATCGAAAAGGATAATCAATACAAGATTCAACGCGATATTGCCCTGGGCGCAGGAAGATGGGTTGACCTATACAATTACGATCAAGGCGAA
>JBFHIN010000056.1:0-9391 GCA_041596415.1 Crocinitomicaceae bacterium
GTTGCTTCTTTCTCAACATCAACGGCAGGAACTTATAGTGTGATAATTACAAACACTACAACTGGTTGTGTAAGTTCAAGTGCTTCAGGAACGGTTACGGTAAATCCGTTACCAACGGTTACTGTAAACAGTCCAACAGTTTGTGTGGGCGCATCTGCAACGGTAACAGCTACTCCAGGTACAGCAGGAACGTATGACTATGTATGGACAGTACCGGGTGGTGTTCCGAATCCTGGAAATGTCGCTTCATTTTCTACGACAACTACTGGTACCTATAGCGTTATTATTACCAACACAGTTACGGGTTGTGTAAGCCCTAGTGCTTCTGGTAATGTTAACAACAATCCATTACCAACAGTGACTGTAAATAGTTCTACGATATGTTCAGGCGCTTCAGCAACAGTAACAGCAACGCCGGGTGCAGCAGGAACATATAATTATGCTTGGACAGTACCTGCCGGAGTTCCGGCACCAGGTAACGTAGCATCTTTCTCAACAACGATTGCAGGAACTTATAGTGTTATTATCACCAACACCACAACGGGCTGTGTGAGCACCAGTGCATCGGGAACGGTGACAGTTAATCCACTTCCGACGGTTACAGTGAACAGCCCAACGGTTTGTTCAGGAACTTCAGCAACGGTTACTGCAACACCAGGTACGGCAGCTACGTACAGTTACGCATGGACAGTTCCTGGCGGAGTGCCAAATCCGGGTAACGTGGCTTCATTCTCCACAACGACTGCGGGAACCTATAGTGTGATCATTACGAACACGACCACGGGCTGTGTGAGTTCAAGTGCTTCTGGAACAGTTACAGTTAATCCATTACCAACAGTGACGGTAAACAACGGAACGGTTTGTGCCGGTGCTCCTGCTACAGTAACAGCAACACCGGGTACAGCAGCTACTTACAGTTACGCATGGACGGTTCCTGGCGGAGTGCCAAATCCGGGCAACGTGGCTTCATTCTCCACTACTACGGCAGGAACATATAGCGTTATCATTACCAACACAACTACAGGATGTGTGAGTTCAAGTGCTTCAGGAACGGTAACCGTAAATCCATTACCTACGGTGACGGTGAACAGTCCAACGGTTTGTTCAGGAACCCTGGCGGCAGTAAATGCCACCCCTGGGGTACCGGCCTCGTACAACTATGCTTGGACCGTACCTGCAGGAGCACCGGCTCAGGGTAACGTAGCGAACTTCACAACTACTTTTGCCGGAACCTATAGTGTAGTGATCACCAATACCGCAACGGGATGTGTGAGCACTAGTGCATCGGGTGTAGTAACCATTAATCCAACACCAACGGTAACGGTGAACAGTGCAACGATCTGCTCAGGAAACACCACAACGATAACGGCTACACCGGGAACGGCAGCCAGCTACAGTTATGCGTGGACAGTTCCGGGCGGAGTACCTGCACCGGGCAACGTGAACTCATTCTCCACCACAACGGCAGGAACATATAGCGTGGTCATTACCAACAATACCACTTCATGTTCAAGCACAAGCGCATCGGGAACAGTAACTGTAAACCCATTGCCAACAGCAACAATAACAGGGACAACAACAGTTTGTCAAAACTCGGGTTCACAAACGATCACTTTCTCGGGAGCAAGTGCTACAGCACCCTATACATTCACTTACAATATCAACGGTGGGGCCAACCAAACGGTAACGACAACAGTTGGCAACAGTGTAACGGTGAATGCTTCATCAGCTACAGCAGGAACATTTACCTATAATTTAGTAAGTGTAACAAGTGCTAACGGCTGTTCACAGACACAAACAGGAAACGCTGTGATCACCGTTAATCCACTTCCTACGGCAAGTATCAGTGGAACAACAGCTGTGTGTCAAAACTCGGCCACCGCACCAGTGATCACCTTCACCGGAGCAAGTGCCACAGCACCATATACCTTTACCTATAACATCAATGGTAGCTCAAACCAAACGATCACCACAAGTTCTGGAAACAGCGTAACAGTGACTGTTCCAACGGCTATTGCCGGAACCTTCACTTTTAATCTTGTAAGTGTGTCAGGAGCCAACGGATGTTCTCAAACCCAAATGGGCAATGCCGTAGTAACGGTTAACCCAACACCAAACGTGTTTGCCGGAAACGACATCAGTGTATGTGAGGGTCAAACAGTAACACTTACCGGTTCGGGAGCAAGTACTTATACCTGGTCACCGGCGATCAGCAATGGCGTTGCCTTTACACCAACGTCGGGCACATCGACCTATACGGTAACAGGAACCAGTGCTGCAGGATGTGTGAATACCGATCAGGTGGATGTTACCGTAAATCCGATCCCTGTACCTTCATTTAGTCCGGACGTTACTTCAGGTTGTATTCCATTACTGGTTAATTTGACCAACACTACAGCCGGATCTACGAACTGTACATGGACGATCAGCAATGGAGCAACACTTACCGGATGTGGTGTAGTGAATACAACCTTCACTAATCCAGGATGTTACGATGTTACACTAACAACAACCTCAGTGAATGGATGTGTGGGTACAACAACGGCTGCCAATCTGATCTGTGTGGAAGGACCACCGGTAGCAGCATTTACTCCATCTACCACTGTAGTAAGCGAGTTCAATTCAATGGTAAACTTCACCAACAATACTAGTGGAGCTTCTAACTACCTGTGGACGTTTGGCGATAATACTTCTTCCACGGCTACAAACCCAATGCATGATTATGAAAACTTGGATTACGGAACGTATGTGGTAACCCTTGTAGCATACTCGCCAATGGGTTGTACAGATACGGCTTACGCTACCATCGAAATGAAGGAAGAGCTTGTATTCTATGTTCCAAATACCTTCACACCCGATGGAGACAAACACAATCAAACTTTCAGACCGGTATTTACTTCCGGATTTGATCCGTTCGATTACAACTTGTACATCTTCAACCGTTGGGGTGAATTGATCTTCGAATCACACGATGCTAACTTCGGTTGGGATGGATCTTACGGTGCTAATGGTGAGATCACCATGGTACAAGAAGGTACCTACACTTGGAAGATTGAGTTCAAGACCAATAAGAATGACGAACGTAAAATGGTCGTTGGTCATGTCAATTTATTGAGGTAAAAATCATATAGACAATAAAATAAATGGGACATTTCTATAACTGGAAATGTCCCATTTATTTTTGAAAGGTATTTAAAGTATATGAAACTGAGAAAAGAAGAGAAGTATGGAAACAAAAAAGGGTTGTCATTTGACAACCCTTTTTGCTCCTCCTCTTGGGCTCGAACCAAGGACCCTCTGATTAACAGTCAGATGCTCTAACCGACTGAGCTAAGGAGGAATTTGCTATTTCGAATTCGATTAGCGAGTGCAAATATAATTAAAGAATTTATATTGCAAAATGAATTTATTAAAAAAGTTAAAGAGAAATTAAGTTTGAATTATTCTAAAAGTCTTCAAGATCCAACGAATATTCATCTATAGATCCCTCATAGTTATCCAGTAATTCATAGTTGTCAATTAAATCTTCAGAAGAATATTCATCACCTGATTTAGCAGGTCTCAAAATATTTGTTTTGGAAACATTTAATCGTATTTCTGATCTCACCGATCCATCCTCCTGAATAAATGCCTTTGCAAAAGGAGTACCTTCCAATTCAACCATAGCGCCTTTTTTCAAAAAATCGAGAATTCTCATGTTAGAACCCTCTTTTTTCCAGATAGTACAATTTACCCAAGTCGTTTTGGTTTTGTTCTCATTTGAGCGCTTGTCTTTCCAGTTTTTATTGTGGGCCACAGGAAAATTGATGGCAATAACTCCACGTTCCATTTGTTTTACAACCGCATCCTTCCCGAGGTTGCCGATGAGTCTTGTTTCAAAAACTGTAGCCATGTAGATCGATATAGAAAATGAATTTATTGAAAACTATTATCATTTCCAAGTAAAATAATACGAAACAGAAAAGTACTATGAATCCTAATTTTAATTTGATTTTATTACGAAAGCATCCTTGAAGCCATTTTCTTGAACTTTTTTTAGATCGTTCTGTGCTGCATCTTTTGTTGTGTAAGTACCTGCCGTATAAATGAACTTATAGGGTGATTTTGTTTGCAGTTCAATTCTCTTTATTGTCAAACCTATTTTTTTAAAACTGGAATCTTCTGTATCGATCTTTTCTTTAGAGGACATGATTTGAATGGCGTATGCTGCATTTTTATCACTGGACGAGTTTTGACCTTTTAAAATTTCTACTTGTGGAAATTGTTTCAGCATGTGGGCTCTTAACCCTCTGAATAAGGCTGAAGCAATTATTTCTTGGCCGTACGTAGAGTTAAGATAATTAGCTTCTCGCTCATTGGTCAGAAATCCACATTCAACCAAAACACTGGTCATGTTGGTGTATTTAAGTACCTGGAGTGATTTTTCGCGATCGTCATTATCTTTTATCCCTCTTGAATTTCTACCTGCGCGATTAGAAAATTCATCCTCAAAAATTTTAGCAAGTGATAACGCACCCTTAGCTGCATGATTGTGGACATGTGATTCTGTGCCGTGTATGGATTTTTTTTCATTGGCATTGCAATGTATAGAAATGAAATAATCGGCTTTTATTTTATTAGCAGTTTCCACGCGTTGATCCAAACTAGGATAGGAATCATCTTTACGGGTGTAAACAACCTGAATATTTTTTAAGTTATTTTCCAAATAACTACCAAACTTCAACGCAATGGCCAGGTTAATGTTTTTCTCGGTTTCATGATTTTTGTATGTTGCCATATGGCCTGGATCAGATCCACCATGTCCGGGATCAATAACAACCACTATTTTTGAATTTTGACCAACAACAAGTATTGGAAGAAAAAAGACCAAAAAAAAGATGCACTGTCTTACCATAATTCAAAATTAAAACGCTTTAATCATCCTATTTATAAATTCGTAACACTTTACCAAGAGCAAATTGTTAATAGTTAAACAAAATTAGCGAACTTCGCATGGTGAATTTAACACTGATCATAGCTGTTTATAAAGATGTGGAGGCTTTGGAGGCTGTATTTCGTACGCTAAAAGAACAGACCTTTAGAAATTTTGAAGTCATTCTGGCTGAAGACGGAAATAAAGGGAATTTTGAACATTTAGTGTTAGATTATAGTTCAGATTTCAGAATAACACATCTTCAACAAGAGGATAAAGGCTTTTTGAAAAATCAGATTCTCAATGAAGCAATACGTATAAGTAAGAGCGAAAAACTGGTTTTTATAGATGGTGATTGCATATTGCATCCTAAGTTTCTATTGCAATACAATAGGTGTATTGTTCAAGGAAGGGTTTGTATGGGAAGAAGAGTGGATCTTGATGCGATGACCACCAAAAAAGTTAAATCGGGAGCCACTGTGATTCCGAGCGTGTTTACGATGCTAAAGAATAAAACAGTTCGGGTTGAGGAAGCCTTCTATTTGCCGTGGACCCCACAGTCTCTTTTATCTAGACCAAAACTTTTGGGCTGCAATATGGGTTGGTATAAAGCAGACCTTTTGGCATTGAACGGTTTTGATGAATCTTATACTGAACCCGGTTATGGTGAAGATTCAGACATCGAATGGAGAGCGTTGAAATTTGGACTAAATGCCTTTTCCATGCGATTTAAGGCTATTCAATATCACCTTAATCATGATCGTCCGGATAGGGAAGACAAGGTGTCATTGAGTAGAAACTTGTTTGGACAACGTAAAGAAGAAGGTCACATAAAACCCAAGAAAGGTTTAATTCACCATTAATTCGATTTGAAATAATCAGTGACAATCTTAGCTTTCGATGGTCCAATGATTTTACTCAATTCTTCTTGACTGGCTTTTTTTATACGAGCTACTGATTTAAAATGATTAATGAGCAGTTCTTGTGTATTAGGACCGATTCCTTTTATGGACATAAGCTCTGAGTCCAGAGCCTGTTTACTTCTACGGTTCCTGTGATGGGTTATCCCGAAGCGATGTGCTTCATTTCTCATGTGCTGAATGACCTTCAAACTTTCTGATCGCTTGTCTAAATAGATGGGAAATGAGTCGCCGGGAAAGAATATCTCTTCTAATCGTTTGGCAATACCAACAATGGCAACATCACCTCGAATACCTAAATTATCCAATGCCTTTAACGCTGCGCTTAATTGCCCCTTGCCACCGTCAATTACGATTAACTGCGGTAATGATTTTCCTTCCTCAAGTAGCCTTTTGTAACGCCGATAAACGGCTTCTTCCATCGACGCGAAGTCATCGGGCCCTTCAACCGTTTTTACATTAAAATGACGATAATCCTGCTTACTAGGTTTGGCATTTTTAAAAACAACGCAAGCCGACACAGGATTTGTTCCTTGTATGTTGGAGTTGTCGAAGCATTCCATATGGACGGGTAATTCCGTAAGTCTGAAATCCTTTTTAATTTGCTCCAAAATGCGTTGAGTATGTTGCTCAGGATGTTTTATTTTTTCTTGTTTGATCTTTTCCATGCGATAGAAAGTTGCATTCCGCAAGGATAGATCAACCAATTGTTTTTTATCGCCTCTCAGAGGAACAGTGAATTTAATTCCATCTAAATTCAAATCAATTCTATTGGAAACAAGAACTTCTTTTGAATTACTATTAAAACGCTCCCTCATTTCTAGCAGCACTAATCCCAATATGTCGTCCGGTGTTTCATTCAGTTTTTTCTTTACTTTCAAGGTATAGGCGTGAATAATTGAACCATTATGGATACAAAGGTAATTGACATAGGCCGCTTGCTCATCGTCAACAAGAGTGATCACATCAACTTCATGTATACTTGGAGAAACTATGGTAGATTTCGCCTGATAGTTTTCAAGTAATTGAATTTTTATTTTCATCTCATGCGCCAGTTCATATTCTTGAGCCTGGGCATGATCTTTCATTTTACTTTTTAGAAAGTTAATAACTGAATTGATGTTGCCTTTCAATAAATTTTGAATCTGATCAATGTTCGTTTGATAATCAATCAAAGATTGATAACCTTCGCAAGGTCCCAAACAATTACCCAGATGATACTCAAGACATACTTTGAATTTTTTGGCCTTTATATTTTTATCCGATAAATCGAGTGCACAAGTTCTTAATGGATATAATTCTCGTATAAGATCTAAAAGTGTGTGCATTACCCTGCCGCTGGGATACGGTCCGAAGTATTGTGAGCCATCTCTGACAAGGAGTCGCGTTGAAAATATCCTCGGAAAGGGTTCGTTTTTTACACAAATCCAAGGGTACGTTTTATCATCCTTGAGCTGAATATTGTACTTAGGCTGATACTTTTTTATCAGGTTGTTTTCCAATAAAAGAGCATCAAGTTCAGAATCTACGACGATGTACTTGATATCGGCTATTTTCCTAACTAAAATGGCCGTTTTACCATTGTCAGGAGTTTTTGTGAAATAGGAGGATACGCGCTTTTTTAAATTTTTTGCCTTACCAACATAGAGAATCGTTCCGGAAGCGTCATAATATTGATAAACGCCCGGTTTTTCCGGTAATGTCCTGACTTTTAATTGAAGTTCTTCTCCTCCTTTTGTCATAGTACAAAAGTAAGGGAATTTGATCGAATTACTCTTTTGAAATAATACTGAAGAGTTCGCTCAAATTTGGAGAAATAATAATTTCTATTCTTCTGTTTTTAGCTTTGTTGTTCACATCAACAGGATGAAATTCTGAACGTCCGGCAGCCATAAGCTGTTTTGGGTTCATTTTCGAATTGCTCAGCATGATATCAACAACAGATGTTGCTCTGAGTACAGAAAGCTCCCAATTGGATTTTGGATGTGCAGTACTTGTCAACTTATCCGTATCCGTATGACCCTCTACAATAATCTCCAGCTCTTTCTCTAATTCCAACACTTTGGCTAGTTCAATGATGGCTTTTTTACCTTGTGGCTCAACACTCGTACTACCCGATGCGAAGAGAAGTTTAGCTTCCATAGAAACGTAGATCTTTCCATTTTTTTGAACAACTGTTAATCCTTGGTTCTCAAATCCTTTTAAGGCATTTGCCACCTTGGCTCTTAACAATCTTGTAGCTTCATCTTTACGTTTAATGGCTTCTTCTAATTCGTTAACGCGTTGCTCGCGCTCCACCAATAAATGTTCTTTTTGTTTTAGTTCAGCCTCCAAAGTAATTAAAGCATCTTCCTTGCGCTGTAATTCTAAATTTTTTGCTTCCAATTCTGATTGTAATAAGGCAGTTTCTTTTGCTCCCGAAAGTCGCAATTTGTCGAATGCCTTTTCCAACGATTCATTTTGAATAACCATTTTGTCGTATTGGGTCATCAATAAACGGTAGTCGTTCCCAAGTCTGCTGGTGTCTGATTTTAAAGCAGTCACTTCTTTTTTTGCTTGATCGTATCGCGCCTCTAGATCTTTTGCCTTTCCTTCGTTGGTCAATGCGCTTGACTTGTATTGTTCCAGTTCTTCACTGCACTTTTGTTCTTTAGCTAAAAGATCATTGTATTTCTTTGCAGGAACACAAGAAAGTAAGGAAATAACAACAACAAGGATCGATAAGATTTTCATACCACACAATTTAATTCCCTGCAAAGATCAATAACAAATGAATTCAAAAAATAACATTTAAAGAGAATTATAAACACTCGTTTTTGTATAACCTCAATTATTCAAACAAAGGGCAACGGACAGAATTCTTGTTTTCAGGTTTACAGGTAGAGAAACTTAGAGAAATCTCATGTGTATTATTACTTACATTTCTCAATTGGGATAGGGTAAAGTCAAACGAATAATTAAGTGAAAAACGTTGATTTATTTTGAATCCTGCGAAAAACAATAATGCATCTGTGTTTCTATATCCTAAACCAAATGAGAATGTTGATCGATAATCAACCATCGTTTGAAGATCTAAGGCTAAATTTCCGCGAGGTGGTATTTTTAACAGCGCAGCCGGAAGAAATGTAAAATCATCGTTGATTGAAAGACGATAACCGGTATTCAACAAAGTATGGAAACGATAGTAAGAATCATTGCCCAGGTCCCATTTCGGACGAAAAAGTTGCTGAACCACAAGTCCGAAGTAGTAGTTTTTACCGTTCCACCACGCTCCAAAACTAGCGTCTGGATTGACAAAAGATGCTTCACGCATTACAGTTGGGTCTGGTTGTGTGCTGGTTAAATTTCCCGGATCAAAGCTCGTTTGGAGAATTCCGCCGTAGATACCTAAAGACAATCTTGTCTCCGGTGTAAAATTAAAATGTGCAGCGTAGGCTAAGTTGAACCTATTCGTTTGAAACTGACCAATTTGATCATTCTCTAGTTTTGCACCCAATCCATGCCTTGCGCTATAGATTTCTTTTCTTTTTGTGTTCACCGGAAAACTAAGTGTTAAAAA
>JBFHIN010000057.1:0-9318 GCA_041596415.1 Crocinitomicaceae bacterium
AATGACTCTTGCGCAAATTCTTGTGTAAATACCCAATCCTCCAATCGGAATGTGTAATATTTATCACCCAAAAGCTCGTCATATATTTTGCTCTTATTTTTTTGATAGACAATTTCGGAAGGAGCGAATCCTTGGATCAATTTATCAATATATTCCAGGTTGCCCTGTGCTACCAAAAACTCTCCCGTGGAGACATCCAGAAAAGAAATACCATGAATATGCTTATCGAAATGAATAGCACATAAAAAATTGTTTTTTTTCTGGTCAAGTACCTGATCATTAAAAGAAACTCCTGGAGTAACCAATTCCGTAACTCCTCTTTTGACGATTGTCTTCGTCATTTTTGGATCTTCCAGTTGATCACAGATGGCTACGCGCTCACCTGCTCGAACTAATTTCGGCAAATAAGTATCCAAGGAATGGTGCGGAAATCCGGCCAATTCAATTTCTGAAGATGAACCAGCTCCCCTTTTGGTTAAGATAATACCTAGAATTGCAGCAGTTTTTATGGCATCTTCACCGAAAGTTTCATAAAAATCACCTACACGAAAAAGGAGCAAAGCCTGCGGGTGCCTTGCTTTAATTTGATTGTATTGTTTCATCAGCGGAGTCTCAGAACCGCTTTTTTCAGATTTTCCTTTCGCCAAGTCGAATGATTTTTTGAATTTTGTTCCGTAAAATTAAACTACCCTACTCAAGTGTCAAAACTTATTAGGGTCTTATTTTCAACAATGGACAACAGAAAGTTAAAATTATGGGAACTTGAGCGTGTATCTGAGGAAGCGTTCAAAAAACAGGAGAAATTTCCAATCACTGTTGTTCTTGACGATATTCGAAGTTTAAGCAACATTGGAACATTTTTCAGAACCGGAGATGCTTTCAATGTGGAAAAAATAATTCTTTGCGGGATTACTGCCAGTCCGCCTCATCGTGAAATACATAAAACAGCTTTGGGCGCAACGGAAACGGTAACTTGGGAATATTATGAAAACACGTTAAGTGCCGTGCAACAATTAAAAAGTGAGGGGAAGACCATATGCAGCATTGAGCAGGCCGAAAAAACAGTGCTTTTGCAAGAAACGAAGCACTTGGATCACGAGCACTTCGTGTTGGTTTTTGGCAACGAAGTAAACGGAGTCGATCAAGAAGTCATTGATTTTTCCGATTACGTTATTGAAATCCCTCAATTTGGCACAAAACACAGTCTAAATGTTTCTGTTTGCGCCGGCGTTGTACTCTGGGAGTTTGCCAAACGCTACATTTAGTTATTTTCATTGGAAAGGCCTTTTTATTCATTAGATCAACACCAATATCTTTTCTTAATTTTAATTTGCATTCAAAAAGCGTAAAATTCTTAATTTCAATTAAAAATTGATCTTGACGAATCGTACTACTTTATATAACGCCTATAAGACAATATCTCAAATTGGTGATCATGAAAAACTGAGCGCTGATGCTCGTGATCGACTAATCATATTTAATGTTTTTATTTTTTCTTGCATACTCTTTTGCATACCATATTATGTCGCCATGTTTTGGATGCAAAACTGGACTTCTGCATTTATATTTCTTGGTGTTCAATGCTCCTTCATAATTACCCTTTGGTTAAATGCCTCAAAACAATATACGACAAGCAAATGGGTGCTATTATTTACTACCAACTACGCTGTGCTTTTTTTATGTCTTTTTTACGGTTATCAGGCCGGCTTTAGATTGTATTATTTTACGGCACCATTGGTAGTATTTACCGTTTTTAAATACGCCCAAACAAAGACGATCCTTTTTAGCTTATCCTTCTACTTAAGCTCATATATATTAGTAGAATTTCTATATACATTGGGTTTTGAATCTTTTTTACAACTTAACACAGAAGAACTAAGAGTTATATATATATTCAACTCTGTTCTGGTTTTCATATTTATTGTGGTTTTAGCCAGTAATTTTGCACGTTTTCATGGTATAGCCTTAAGAAAAATATCCAAACAAAATAAAGCACTGATCAAGCAGCAAACCACTTTAGAGCAACTTATCCTTGATAAAAACACCTTGTTATCTGAAACTCATCATCGTGTTAAAAATAACTTGGCCATCATTTCAGGAATATTTGACCTTCAATTAATGAACCATAAAAAATCAGACGCCGCTGAGATACTTAGAAACGCAAAGCATCGCATAAAGTCGATGAGTCTAATACATGAATCACTTTATAATTATTCGCACGTCAGCGAAATCGACTTTCGTGATTATGTTGAACGTTTAATTAAGGAAATTCGCTTTACCTACGATCCGGAGCACAAAATCCCGGTTAATGTTAAAATTGACGCGGTGTTTTTTGATCTTTCCAAAGCTATTCCATGTGGATTACTGATTAATGAAGCCATCACGAATTGTTACAAACATGCATTTGACGGAATTCAATCTCCACGCATAGAAATATCATTGGTAAAAAAGGAACGCTATAGACTTTGCATTATTGATAATGGATTAGGAATAAATATCCAGCAACATAAAAATGACACCTCTATTGGGATAACCCTGATAGAAGCGTTTTGCAGACAGATTGACGCTGATTTTTCCATTGAAGATAAAAATGGAACGCATGTTTGTTTAAATTTTAATGATTAAATGGAACGCTCAATTGCCATCATAGAAGACGACTTCCTTTTGTCACTGGTCATGGAAAAACACTTGATCAAGGAAGGTTATAGCTGTCATTGCTTTGCTAAAGCAGAAGACTTTCTTGATTTTCTCGACCAAGGAGAAACCCCAATTCACTCAGCTGTGCTCGATATTAAATTGAAAGGAGAAATGGATGGAATCGAACTGTATCAGATTTTAAAGCAGCACTATAAACTACCCATCGTTTTTGCCACCGGAAATAGTGACTTACTGAAAATGCGCATTGATAAAAGCGATGACATCTATGGTATACTTATCAAGCCAATTGCACTCGAAGAGTTAAGTGCCATCCTAAATTCAATTTAAACAATTCACTTCAGAACATTTTTGATTACTTCATTGTTATCTAACTTATCGCTAAATTTGTCGCGATTTAATAGTAGATAATGATCAAAACAGATATCATCATAATTGGAGCCGGACCAGTAGGTCTATTCACTGTATTCGAAGCTGGTCTTCTTAAATTGCATTGTCATTTAATTGATTCACTTCCACAAGCGGGTGGACAGTGTTCTGAGATCTATCCAAAAAAACCGATTTACGACATACCTGGATTTCCAAGCATTTTGGCAGGTGAGTTAATCGATAATCTGATGGAGCAAGCAGCACCCTTCAAACCGGGATTCACCTTAGGTGAGGCAGCCTCGACGATCGAAAAAAATGAAGAAGGAAACTTTATTGTAACTACGGTAAAAGGTACTCGTCACGAAGCCCCTGTAGTAATGATTGCCGGTGGTTTAGGCGTTTTTGAGCCACGAAAACCACCTATTGCTAACATTGGAAAATACGAGGACAAAGGTGTTGAATACATAATTAAAGACCCTGAGATTTACAGAGGAAAACGATGCGTAATTGCCGGAGGAGGTGACTCAGCCTTAGATTGGTCAATATTTCTTGCTGAAAAGAAAATTGCTAGTGAGGTAATATTAGTACACAGAAGTAGTTCATTTAGAGGGCATTTGGATTCGGTTCAAAAAGTGATCAATATGGCTGAATCGGGTATGATCAAGCTAATCACCGAAGCGGAAGTAGTAGGAATTAACGGTGAAAATCGCGTTGAAAGTGTTACCATCTGTCATCAAAAAGACGGTGATATCATTCAAGCGACAGATCACTTCATTCCTCTTTTTGGTTTGAAACCTGTACTTGGACCAATTGCCGACTGGGGACTTGAGATTGAAAAAAATGCCATTAAAGTCGACACGCTAGATTATTCAACCAATATTCCAGGTATTTATGCCATCGGCGATATCAATACGTACACCAACAAGTTGAAATTGATACTTTGTGGATTCCATGAAGGAACACTTGCCGTGCAATCGGCATTTGCTAGAATCCATCCGGAAAAAAAGAACATTCTAAAATACACAACCGTTAACGGTGTTCAAGGATTCTAATTCTTGACTAAATTTTAAAGTCCAACCTTTACGTTGGACTTTTTTGTTTTAAATGCCCTAACTTTACGTAAAAAACAATGAAAAGTGTTAATGTAAAAGAGTTGAAAGACATGATCGATAACGATGTGGACTTTCAGTTGATCGACGTGCGTGAGCCTTTTGAAAATGACATTTGCAGCCTTGGCGGATTGTTAATTCCAATGGCAGAGATTCCTTCACGCATCGGAGAAATTGACAAGAATAAAAAAGTTGTTGTTCACTGTCGTTCAGGTGCCAGAAGCGCAAGTGTGATCGATTATTTAGAACGTGAGCTTAAAATGGAACACTTGTACAATCTCGAAGGTGGAATTCTTGCTTGGGCCCATGAGATTGATCCTGAAATGGAAACATACTAGAAAAGCTTGAACCGCAAGACCATAAACGCCGTTATTATTTTGGGGATAATTTCTTTATCCTCCATTTTAGTCGTGCAATTCGTTTGGATGAAGAAATCTATCGACATCCAACAGGTTAAATTGGCTATCCAACAAAAAGAAGACAGCCTGAATTTAAAACAATTCTCAGAACAGGCCCATATCGCACTGCGAAATGTGCTGGAGGAAATATCGACACAAAAAGCTGACAGCTCAGACCTTTATGGCGCAGTAAAACAAATACGTACCAATTACTTCACCGTCGACATTAACGAAGAACTTCATCCCTACTACCTTGAGAATCTATTAAAACGTGCTTTTTACGAACAAAATATTCATCAGGATTTTCAATACGGTATCTACGATTGTTTTACAGATTCTATTGTCTTCGGTAACCTCATCAAATTTACCAAAGACTCACTTTATTCTCCTGTTTCAGACACACTACCCGGTATCACTTCAGCGGCATTAGCTTGGAAAAAGGACAGTCATTACTTCACTGTTTTTTTTCCCCATGTAACAGCCATGACCATTGACAATGATGAGAATTCCTTGTCTCCATGGTTATATTTATCGTTGATCGTGCTCTTTGTACTCGTTTTCTTTGGGTATGCAATCAATGTTATTCTAAGACAGAAAAGACTTTCTGAAGTGAAAACCGATTTCATTAACAACATGACACATGAATTGAAGACGCCGATATCAACCATTGGTCTTTCTAGTGAAATGTTGATGAGAAACGATTTTTCAGAAGACCCCGAACGCTTAAAACGTTATGCCGGCATTATTTACAAGGAAAATAAACGATTACAAAATCAAGTAGAGCGCGTTTTAAATGTGGCCAAACTTGAACGTGAAAAATTGGTCTTGAACAAAGAAAAGATAAACATTCACGAACTACTGGAAGAAGTAAAAGAAAACTTGGATCTAAACCAACAAGAGGAAGGAACGCAAATTTCCCTTGCTCTGAAAGCCGACAAGGCAGTCATTAATGCAGATCCCGTTCACATCACCAATGTTGTGTACAATTTGATGGACAACGCCGCTAAATACAGTGACAAAACACCTATTATCTTGGTGAGCACGTCAAATGAAAATGGAAACTTTATTCTTCAGGTAGAAGATAACGGTATTGGAATCAAAAAAGAGGATATAAAAATGATCTTCGATAAATTTTACCGTGTTCCGACCGGAAACTTACACAATGTAAAAGGATATGGTTTAGGACTGTACTATGTAAAACTCATCGTGGATGAACACGGTGGAAAAATTAGTGTAAAAAGTACCCCGGGAAAAGGAACCACTTTCACGATTCAATTGCCGGTAAATTAATCTTTGATCTTATCTAAATGAGCGGTCGGCTGAGGATATAAGCCATCACGGGAAATATGTTTCCCTCTTTTGTGAACCATAATTCTTTCACCGGCCATGCGACCTTCCATCTTACAATTCAACATATAATATTTATTGGTTTCAAACAGTACATCATAGGTACCTTTAAGAAAGTTTCTCCCCACCTGAACTTCAATATAATCTTCCGTTAATGAAACACGAATATCAGTTTCGTTCACATCAAGCACATCCTTGCCTGTATCGAACTTAAAATTTTCGATGGCCCCTTGGTATGTACCTAAGTATTTTTTCTTCAAGGTAATTTCCTTTTGACCTAAAAGACCAAAGGGAAAAGTAAAAAG
The DNA here is from genome assembly GCA_041596415.1 of Crocinitomicaceae bacterium. GTDB lineage: Bacteria > Bacteroidota > Bacteroidia > Flavobacteriales_D > Crocinitomicaceae > M0103. The sequence continues at coordinate 6,184 of JBFHIN010000057.1, forward strand.
AAGAGCTAATATAAATATACGCATAGGAACAAAAATAAAGGAAATCAATGGATTAACAAAAGCAGCGAAGTCTTAAACTACTTGGTAATTAATAGCGCCCAATCTCCTTGTAATTTGTTACACATAAATTCTTGACCCTGAAAATGATGAGTCAAGGATTCTTGGAAAGGAAAAAAGTTGACATGCTCATCGAGCGTATAGTAGTAGTAACGCTGACATGGAGTTACAACGAATAACTGTTTTTTAGTCACACGTAAAAGTTCACTGATACAGGTTTCGAGTTCCAACAAATGCTCAATCGTGTGATTACATAACACGACATCAAACGAATCATCCTCAAATGGAAGTTTCTCCACGTTACCCTCTACAAACTTAAAACTTTTATCACCTTGCGGCTCTTTGATATCGAATCCGGTCAAGGACAAGGTAGAATTTTTTTCATGAATTTTGTTGAGCATGTAGCCCGAGCCACAACCAACATCAAGCACTGTTTCTGAGGAGGGATCAATATGTTGTAAGATAAAATCTACACAAGCTTTATTAAGGTCCGTTGGACGGTTCCTTGAAATTGTGTTTAAACCTTTATAAAAATTGGCATATTCCTCCTCTGTAAAATTATACACCAAAGATTTGAATTGCATCACCTGTTTTATGTTCTTCCCCCGATAGGCGAAAAGGTAAAATGGATACATGAAAATTTTTGAATCCCTGATTAGCGGCGGGACCATTTCATCCATTACAAATCGAATAGCGTTGGTTATACTTCTGTTCATTTTTTACGATAAAAATTCCTGAGGTGGTTGAATTTAATGACCAACAGATCCCATACCATACGAAAACCGTGTCGCCAAATATTCACGCTTCTACCGTCTTGGCTGCGCAATTTCACAGGTATTTTCTTGATATCCAGATTCCATTTTAGGGCAATATAAAGCAGTTCTACGTCGAAGGTAAATCCATTAATTCGCGCAACTGAAAATAACTTTTTAGCCACTTCAGCTCTAAATCCTTTCAACCCACATTGTGTATCGGAAAACCCTGTTGTTACGAAACGTCCGACAAAAAACGTAAAAAAGCTGCTTCCAAATCGTCTGTTTGACGAGATTCTGGAGAAGTACTCAGACTCTTCCAGTCCACGATCGCCTATAACAAGATCAAATTCCTTAAGGTCCAGATACTTGAGTATAAGTGAAATGGCAGAAGTTTCGAATGGAACATCAGCATCCGTAAAAATCACAAAATCACCCTCGGCGTGCAGTATGCCGTGCCTTACAGCACAACCCTTACCGCAATTCTCATCCATTCGCAAATATCTCAGTCCCATAGACAGTACCACTTCCTGCGTTTGCTCACGATCCTCTGAACCATCATCTACTACGATTACCTCGTAAGCATAGTTTTGCTGATCGAGATAAGACTTCAAATACGGCAGGTTCTTTTCCAGAACGCTGGAAGAATTATAGGAAGGAACTACAATGCTAAGATGTATCATATACGGAATGCAGGTAAAAATAAGAATTATCCAATAATACTTGTTGTTCAATGCACATGTATTAAATTTGAGCAGAAACAATTCTTAATCACTCTCCTTGGTTAATAAACAGCTTTTTTCACGTTTTGGACCTTATGTCTTGTTTGCTGTGATCGCTCTATTGGGTTTTTCACAGCTTGCCTTGGGGACTCATCCTCCAAAATATGACATGATCGATTGTTTTTATCCATGGCGTTATTATATTGGAGAGTGTTTTCAAGCGGGTGAATTTCCTTTTTGGAACCCGTACCAGGACCTCGGCTATCCTATTTACGCCGATCCTTCAAGTGGGGCATGGTACCCACCGGTATGGATTATCGGTAGCATTTGGGGCTATTCCATCAAGGCACTGAGTTTTGAATTTATTCTTCACATCTTTTTCGCAGGTGTCGGTTTCTACTTACTGTCCATGCATCTGCTTCAACACAAAAAAACAGCCGTAATATTGGCTGTCGCCTACATGTTGTGTGGACTTTTCGTGGGCAATGCACAACATTTACCCTATGTGGTGAGCGCGTGTTGGTTACCATTTGTTCTGCTGTTTTATTTCAAAATGATCGCCGAATCAAACTGGCGTAATCCAATAAAGGCAGGGTTCTTTTTATCGCTGATGATCACCGGCGGCTATCCCGCTTTCGTTATAATTCTATTCTATTTACTCCTGTTTTTTTCCATTTATTACTTTGTCGGAAAGATTCGATTGGGCATAAAAAAGGAAATCTGGTATTTCGTCGGCCAACATGTCGTTTTCTTATGTTTTACCTTGCTGCTCTCTTTTGGGTTAATGTTAAGTATCTGGCAAGTTAGTCCGTATATGTCTCGCTTAGGTAATTTCAGTATAGAGCAAGCACTTTATTCTCCGTTCTCCCCTCAATCGTTCATCAGTTTCCTTTACCCGTATGCCACCATTGCTAAAACTGATTTTTTCGATTCAGACCTTTCCATGCGGAACGCTTATTTTGGGTTAATTCCTTTGCTGTTTTTTCTCGTCGGAAATTTCAAAGCAAAACCATTCCAAGTAAAAGTGCTTTATTTTTTTGGCCTATTCTGTTTAATGGCAGCGGTGGGGAGTTATTTACCTATAAGAGGATTTTTGTTCAAGTACGTTCCGATGATGAACGTATTTAGATTCCCTAGTGTCTTTCGATTATTTTTTATCCTTTCTGCCCTCATTACCGCAGGAATTGCACTAAAACAATACTTCGAAAACGGGTTAAAGAAGCAATACATCATCCTAACAACTTCAGTGCTTTTTGTTGGTTCCGTGCTTTTAATTTTCGTCGCTAGAAATCAGCACGCTCTCCAATTAAGAAATTTTTTCAACGATTACCTTTATAATGCTTTTGAGTTTGACAACTTTTGGCAACCACTTGGTATTCATGCCATTTTTCAGTCTATTTTTCTACTTACTATTCTGCTTGTCCTTTGGCGCGTGAAGGACAAGCGTGAATTATTTTACGGCCGGCTCACCATTGTTTGTTTCGATATGATTCTGGTATCTCAGTTGAATAGCCCGTATACCGTGTATTATGACCACATTAGCGCCAGCGAAGCGCAAAATAATATCCCTGAAGACAGAAAAGGTTTTCCACAACTGAGTAACA
>JBFHIN010000058.1:0-9222 GCA_041596415.1 Crocinitomicaceae bacterium
GAAAGTAACAGCAGATTCAAATGGGTCGATTCAAGTAAAAGGAAGAACCTACAATTATCTTTTTTGGGAAGCAGAACAATCGCTAACCTCTGAAATGATGCGATTTAAAGAAGGTTTCGTTCTTCAAAATACTGAATTACTTCCGTTTTTTGAAACGAAGTTGGATGAATTTGGGCTTACGTCAAAAGAAAAAGCAGACTTTATTACCTATTGGATCCCTAAAATGTTACCCTACGAAAACAACTTTGTTCATTTCTATTTCGATGAAGAATGCGATATTTTCGGAAAATTAACAGTCGACCCAGCACCTCAAAATCTTCATCGTATTTACCTATTTACACAACCAATTCCTTTCAAGGAGAACCTAAAAATTGCGCCGCAACAAATAAAGCCAATTAAAAGAAATGGATTTACAGTGATCGAATGGGGCGGTACTCAACTTATAAATAAACAAGCACTATGATCAGGCCAATTGCTACATTTTTAATTGTCATATTCAATGTCGCTTACGTACAGGCAGAAGAATCTTATCCGGAACGACCTTCATATCAGGTGATTTCAAAAGAAAAAGACTCTAGTATAAAGCATGGTAAATCAATTATCGAATTTTATCTCAACGGATTACCCGAAAGTGCGTCCGATAAATTACTTGCCTATTCCGTAAATGAAAAAATAAAAGCAAAAAGAATTAGCAGTAAAGAGCCAATAAGCGAAAAACTTGATGCAGGCACTTACAATTTTCAATTTTTTTATACTGATGATTACTTAGAAATATTTATTAATTCATTTAAGCTTGAAGCCGGATATCGTGTAAAAATTCAATTGAATTTTAAATCCGCGCAAGGACAAAATCAACAGGTAAGAAAACCTGTAATTTATCTTTATCCGGAGCAAACTCAACAAGTTAACCTTACCGTGAAACCGCGTGGAAAAATGACCTTTACCTATCCAACAAGCGACGGAACTTGGTCACTACAGGCAGATCCGAATGGAACGCTAACGGTAAATGATAAAAAATACAATTATTTGTTTTGGGAAGCAGAACAAAAAGCTTTCAAAGATGAACAGGCCTGGCAATCCGGCTTTTTTGTTCCCGCAGACAGTACGATTTCGTTTCTTGAAGATAAATTACAGCAGTTTGGTCTCAACAGCAAAGAAATCGCAGACTTCATCACATTTTGGGGACCCTTGATGCAGAAGAATAAAACAAATGTGGTTCATTTCTATTTCAACGAAGAATGCAACAGATTCGGTACTTTACATGTAGATCCGAAGCCAAAGCAGGTAAACCGCATTTACATCGTGTTCATCGAAAAGGAAAAAACTCATTTCAAATCACTCGAAGAACAAATCATTCCGAAATCGAAACGAGACGGATTTACAGTAATTGAATGGGGTGGTGTAAGTTATTAAGCCTTTGCTTTTGGGTTCGAAAACAACTTCACTTCTTCGGCAGTTATCTTGTCACCACATAGAATCACCAAACGCTCTACAATATTTCTAAGCTCACGAATATTACCTGTCCAATCAATTTCCTGTAAAGCTTTCAAAGCATCTTCAGAAAATGATTTTCTAGGAACGCCATGCTCGGCACACACCATGGTTAAGAAGTGCTCCGCTAAAAGTGGAATATCCTCACGACGCTCATTCAAGGAAGGAACGTGAATTAAGATAACAGCTAAACGGTGGTATAAATCTTCTCTGAAACGTCCTTCTTCGATTTCTTTTCTCAGATCTTTGTTTGTCGCTGCTATTACCCTACAATCGACCTTTATGTCTTTTTCGCTACCAACGCGTTGAATTACATTTTCTTGCAATGCGCGTAGCACTTTAGCTTGCGCACTTGCTGACATATCCCCTATCTCATCTAGAAAAAGTGTTCCGCCGGAAGCAAGCTCAAATTTTCCTTTCTTATCTTTTACTGCTGAAGTAAACGCTCCCTTTTCATGCCCAAATAATTCACTTTCGATTAGTTCAGAGGGAATTGCCGCACAATTCACCTCAATGAAAGGCATTTTTTTACGGTTCGAATTATCATGAAGTGCACGCGCCACCAATTCTTTTCCTGTTCCATTTTCGCCTGTGATGAGAACTCTGGCATCGGAAGGCGCCACCTTTTCAATCATTTCCTTGATCTTAATAATAGCATCCGTTTCTCCGATGATGGAACTTCCTTTAAATCGCTTGACGGTAGTTTTTAATTGCTTGGTTTCTTCCACCAACACAGTGCGATCCTTTGCATTTCTAATCGTTACCAGAATACGATTCAGATCGAGTGGTTTTTCAATAAAATCGAAAGCACCTTTCTTTATAGCTTGGACAGCAGTATCAATGTTTCCATGTCCACTGATCATTATTAACGGAGTCTCGATCTTTGATTTGATCAATTCATCGAGCACTTCCATACCATCCATTATGGGCATTTTAATATCACAGAAAATAATATCGTAAGCTTTGGACTTTATTTTTTCCAATCCTTCCTTACCATTTTCCGCTTCATCCACCTCAAAATCTTCGAATTCAAGAATCTCACGCAGTGCTCTTCTTATCGCTCTTTCATCATCGATGATCAAAATTCTTCCCATAATTTTCTATTTGACCTTAAATATAAGGAGTATAACTCAAAGGAATTACTCAATTTACTTAAGAATTTTAACGCATTACATGACAAATGCGCCTTCTTTAAGTGAACATGGCGAGATCAAAATTCGTTTAACCGCTAATTTATCCATGATCCATCTCGTCTTTATGGCAGCAAGCGGAGCCATTTTCTTACGAATTGGAATGATCCAATCGTTAGAATCTCGTTCAGCTTGGGTACTTTTCATGATCCAATCCAGGCTCTTTCTCAATTCTATTTCATCTATCTCTACTGCCTTAACTTTCTCAGGAAATTTCTCATTGTGGATCATTTCGTAAAATGTTTCAAAACTTCCGGATGCTCCGATCATCAGGTCAGATTGTTTATTTTTAAAAAACACACCAGCCTTCTCATCCAGCCAGTTTTCTATCGCTTGAACATCTGATTCAGACAACGGGTCACTGACTGTAAAACGCTGATAGATCCTTGAAACGCCAATGTTCAAACTGATCATGTCACTAATTCCTTTATTGTCGGCAAAAATAAACTCCGTACTGCCACCACCAATATCCATGATCACCGCAGGCTCAGAAAAATCGTATGACCATTTCACACCGCCGTAAATAAGTTCAGCCTCTCTTAATCCGGTGACGATCTCAATTGATATTCCCAACTTCCTTTTTACTTCAGCCAGAAAATCGTTTGCATTAACGGCGTCCCGAAGTGCCGAAGTTCCGATTCCATGAATTACTTCAACCTTATGTGCTTGACAGATCATCGCAAATTTTTCTAAGGTCGAAATGCCTCTCTGATAGGCTTCATCGGCGAGATAATTGTTGTTTATTCCACCCATCCCTAATGCTACACCGTCCTTTTCCGAAAAAACAATATCAAACCCAAATTCATGCACGTCAGCAATTAATAGGTTAAAAGTATTCGTACCAAGATCAATGACGGCTTTTCGCATATTAATTCTTTTTCAACCACGTAAAAATTAAGTTCCATTTCAATCGATGACCGTATTGTAATATACCATTTTTATACAGCCGTGCCGCTAGCGTTAGCATAAAAAATGTGCTCAAAAGTAGAATGGCCAATGCTATGAACATGGTATAAACTGTACCGGGAGCATATCCTAAGGAGAGTTTGACCATCACCACTACCGGTGAAGTAAAAGGCAGATAATGAAAGAAATTACTCAAAGAACTTTCCGGATGCTGCAAAGAATGGTATCCGGCATAGACAGATAGACAAAGTATGAAAACGATGGGAAGCACAAACTGTTGACCATCACTCTCAGAACCTGCCGTGGCTCCAATAGCCGCAAAAAATGCTGCATAGAACAGATATCCTACAACAAAAAACAGCGCGAAATAACTTGTCATAGTAACAAAATTTACGCGTTCAAAGATCAGGCTGACAAACTCATTGTATTCTCTGGCAGCATAAAGCTGATCTATAGCACTTAACGATTTCATTTCTTCGGTCATTTGAACAAAATCCAGATTTGAAGCCTCCAATAAATCAGGAAATAACATCGTTCTCATGAAAAACAATCCTGTTCCAATTACAAGGAACCAAATCACAAATTGAATAAGTGCCGCTAAACCAATTCCAAGTATTTTACCAAACATCAATTGACGTGCATCAACTGTAGCCATCAATACCTCGACAATGCGATTGCTTTTTTCGCTTGTTACACTTCTGAGTACTGTCATACCAAACAAAAACACAAACGTCACAATTAAAAGTCCATATAAATAACCGACCCATCCCCGTAGATCTGATGCCGAATCATTAGGATCGTACACATTTCTGAAAGCAACATTGAGCGGTTGTTTAATTTTCCTGAAATCCTTGAGAGACAAATCCGTAAATCTAGCCACCATGATCTCCTCCATACGTCGCTCGATTTGATATTGAACACGCGTTTGTGTTTTTATAGCCGGTTTAGTTCGATAAAAAACGAATGCCGTTTTATTTGAAAGTACTTTCTCATTGATCTCTACTAGTGCGTCAAATTGTTGGTATTGTTTTGCATCTCTGAATTCCTCCATTTCAATATATCCATCTGCGAACGAATAATGCAGTGACTTATCTTCATTTGCCAGAATCTTACTTTCCATTATTCCGGTTGGATCTGCGATCAGCACATTCCATTGCTGTTTACCCTCACCACCATAGGCGAATAAGAGGTAAAGCATTCCCAACAAAACCAAAGGACCCAAAACAGCCATAATACGGAAAGAACGTGATCTCCATCGTTCGCTTAATTCCCTTTTTGCGATGATCCAACTATTGAACATGAGTTTGATTTGAATTGGTTTGAACTAAATTGATGAAAACGTCTTGCATGGAAGGTAAAATTTCCCAAGCTGCCTCAACCTTCACTTGCCCAATGATGCTCTTTAGCAGATCCTCGAACTGATTATTTTCACGCATTTTAACTTTAGCAATAAATCTGTCATCACCTAAAACTTCTTTATCCACTAATTCATAACCAGTCCATAGCGCGTTAACAAAAGCGATCATATTACCACGAAACTTAATCGCGTACTCACCATTTTTTCGCTCTTCACGAAGATGGGTAACTTTGCCTTCCACAATTTTTTCAGATGCATTGATCAAGGCGGCTCGATCACAAATTTCCTCAACACTTTTCATGTTATGGGTTGATAAAACGATCGTCTTACCTTTTTGCTTCATGGCTAACAATTCGTTATTTATCAATTCTACATTCAGCGGGTCAAAGCCACTAAGTGGTTCATCTAGAATCAATAGGTCAGGATCGTGTAAAACGGTACAAATGAATTGAACTTTTTGTGCCATTCCCTTAGACAACTCCTCAATGCGTTTATTTTTCCAGCTTAGGATCTCAAATTTTGACAACCAATGATCCAGGTTTTGTTTTACATCCTGTTTTGACATCCCGCGCAGTAGACCTAGGAATACAGCGTGGTCTTCAACAGTCATAGTTCTATATAGTCCTCTCTCTTCCGGAAGATAGCCAATGGATTGCAAATGTTTTTTAGCAAGAAGATCTCCCTTGAATCGAATAGTCCCACTATCAGGGAGTACGATCTTGTTAATTATTCGGATCAAGGTTGTTTTACCTGCACCATTAGGACCAAGCAAACCATAGATCTCACCGGCTTGAATGTCCAATGAAACATTGTTAAGTGCGACCTTTCGATTATATGATTTTGAGATGTTTTTTATTTCCAGCATTCCGTCTTTATTCTTGACGGTTAAAACTACAAATTCTAATTGAAATCTATTCGTTAGTTCAGAGGCTAAAATTCATCCTTGGCAACAAGTTGTTCCTTCAAATTTTTCCATCGATAAATTCGAAAAAAAATGAACAATAACAGCGGTTGAATGATAAGTAATGTAACGATGCTATCCCAACCGAATTCTGGTTTCGCGTGATCAATAAAAAGAGCGTCTGTTTGAAACACCTGCCAGTCGTTGGTCAATATCAATGCACCGAAAACATTATTTGCAGCGTGATACCCCATCGATAACTCCAGACCGTTATCCCAAACTGCGATCAATGCCAAAAAAACTCCAGTTATTATGTAATAAACAAGTACTTGAGGTCCCAGTGCCTTAATCTCCGGATTCGAAAAGTGCATTAGTCCGAATAATATTCCGGTGATTAAAACACTCATCCAAGGTTTGCCAAATACTTTTTGAAAACCCTGTAATAAATAAGACCTAAAAAGTAATTCCTCACAGGTTGATTGTATGGGTATGAGGATAAGGCTTATTAATAATAAAGGAATGAATGTAGACCATTTGGCGTTAAAATATACGGTATCATTTACAAAATAATTGACCAACAGCAGCAGCGCCAAAAACAAAAGCCAAATACCGAATGAAAAAAAATACCGCTTCCAGTCTATCCTTCTACGGGAAGTAAATAAACTTTTAATTGGTCGTTTATGCAGGTACCGTGTTGCTAAGGCAATGGCCAGAAAAGTAAATATGAATGGGAAGATGATATAGATTAAAAATCTGTTCTCACCTATCATTTCAGACAAAGACTTCACATCAGCACTCACAAATGCTTGTCCGCCTGCGGACCTTACAGCAATTTCAATTAGCAAAGGTATCTGCCCTATCACAGCATACGCCAACATAATAAATGCCAATGATAGCATGTAGGTAGAAAATCTACTGTCACCCAGTTTAGCATTGTTAATGAACCGCATCCAGAATAAGGAAAATTCTTAGTGGAACATGTCTTTCATGCGCTTGAAGAAACTTTTATCATCGCTGTCAGGACGCGGAATAAAATTTTCACTGCTTCGCAATTTCTCGAGGATCTCCTTTTCTTCTTTGGAAACCTTTTTCGGTGTCCACACATTAATATGCACAAAAAGATCTCCTGTACCATAGCGCTGAACATTCGGCAATCCTTTCCCTTTCAATCGTAATACCTTCCCACTTTGTGTTCCAGGATCCACTTTGATTTTTGCCTTTCCACCGATCGTTGGCACTTCGATAGATTCACCTAGAACGGCATCAACGAAATTAATGTACGCTTCGTAATGCAAATTATCACCATCTCGTTTCAAATCCGGATGTTCGACCTCTTCGATCACCACGATTAGATCTCCCGGCACCCCGTTAAAAGGACCCGCATTTCCTTTACCAGTAACACTAAGTTGCATTCCTTCTTCTACCCCTGCAGGAATTTCGATCTCGATAACTTCTTCCTTACGTTTCAATCCATGCGCATCAGCGTCAGCAGGTTTTTTGTCGATGATCTTACCGGCACCCTGACACACATTACATGTTGATTGTGTTTGCATGGCACCCAAGAATGTTTGGGCAACACGAGTAATTCTTCCCGAACCGCCGCAAGTTGGACAGTTTTTATAGGTCACCCCCTCGGCATTCACCAATTTGTTGACTTTGATCTTTTTCTTTACACCTTCAGCTATTTCTTCCAGCGTAAGCTTCATTTTTACACGTAGGTTGGTTCCTTTTACAACTCGTGCTCCACCTCTACTGCCACCAAAACTACCACCGAAACCTCCACCTCCGAAAGCTCCTCCAAAAATGTCACCGAATTGAGAGAAGATGTCATCCATGTTCATGCCTCCTCCACCGAATCCTTGACCCATTCCAGCGTGACCAAACTGGTCGTACTTGGCCTTTTTCTCCGGAGTACTCAATACTTCATACGCTTCTGCTGCTTCTTTGAATTTTTCTTCCGCTTCTGCGTTGTCCGGATTTTTATCAGGGTGATACTTCAACGCTAGTTTTCTGTACGCCTTTTTGATTTCCGCCTCAGTTGCATTTTTGGCAACCCCTAAAACCTCATAATAATCTCTTTTCTGACTCATCTCCAATTCAGGATTAACCTAATATTATTCTCCAACTACCACTTTAGCGTAACGAATTACTTTATCGTGCAGGTAGTAACCTTTTTCTACGTTTTCAACAACTTTTCCTTTCTCCTCATCACCTGCTGGAATTTTAGCAATTGCCTCATGGATCTCACTGTCAAAAACATGACCTTTAGATTCCATTTCTTTCAAGCCTTTACGCTCCAAGCTCGATTTAAATTTGTTGTAAATCAAATGAAACCCTTCTTTGATCACGGTAATATCATCTGATTTCTCATTATTGTCTATGGCACGCTCAAAATCGTCCAAGATCGGAAGCATCTCTTTTAACACATCAGCACTTGCATTATTGATCAAATCAATACGCTCCTTGTTCGTTCTTTTTCTAAAGTTCTCGAACTCCGCATATAATCTTAAAAAACGATCATTGAGTTCAGCATACTTTTCCTCAGGAGTCAATTCAGTTTTTGCATTTTCTTTCACAGTTTCCTCCGTATTTTCCTGAGTTTCCTCTGCTTTTGCTTTTTCTTCGTTTTCCATATTATCTGTTCCCATTACATTGCTTTTTAATGTCATTTCGATGAGGACAAAGATACTGCCATTATCTGAAATCGGACAAGCTGACAGAGAATATTATCGCCCTAATGAAACTTTGACAGTTCTTAAACCTTGTGTTTTCAATTTTTATAGATAATTCGAAGATTTATCTCCCTCTTTCCCATGCATTCCCTTAAGTGTTATTAACTTTACAGCCTGATCCGGAAAAGTTTGAAAGAAATTCGTCCATACCAAGTTCTCTTATTTGTATTAGGAACCTTATTGCTTTTGGCCCCTTTGGTTTATTTTACACCAAAGGATGGCTGGGATTTTGGCGCATTCAAGATTCAGTTCATGACAAAGAATGAATTCCTGAATCCTGTGAAACAAGAAAAAAAAGACATCAGCAATATCGTCGGAAACGTTGATACGACAAGTATCGATATCGATGAAGACCCACTCTTACAACACAAAAATGGGTCAAACGGTACAATGGGGGCACCAGCCAAGGGAGAACTTTCCACGGAAAGTGCAACCAGTATTGCATTGAACGATTTGGCCAGGGAAAATTTACATCGTTTTTTCACCAAATTAGATGCCATTTCAGAGGCTAAAAAGAAATTGCACATCATTCATTACGGCGATTCTCAAATAGAAGGTGATAGAATGACTGCCTACATACGTCAGCGGATTCAAAATCAATTTGGAGGAAACGGACCAGGACTTATCCCAGCCAACAACGTATAC
>JBFHIN010000059.1:0-9210 GCA_041596415.1 Crocinitomicaceae bacterium
TGCAGGTATTTTTGCATCGTTTGTGATAATGTACTGTTCGTAATTAGCTGTTATAGTTCCTAAAAAATTATTTTTATTCAGGTTCATGATAGCAATGAGATCAGCGTCAATATTGACTGCGTGTTTAACAACTTCTTTATCAAATCCACTACTAGGGGCAAGTGTTGTTGTCACCTCGATATTCCTCTCTTTAAAGAATTTCTTTGCAAATTGGATGTTAGCCTGAACCTGATGGCGTAAGAACTCATCACTTTCGTCAGGTGTGATCACATGTACCCTAGAATTGAAATATGTCGCTAAATTAGCTACGATAGCTAATTTTTGTTTCGTTTCTTTGTTTAGATCCATAGGAACAACGATGTCGTCATATCCACTCTCTTTAATCCCCTTTTCCTGTACGATTATAAAGGGAACGCTTGAGCTGGTAATTACTTTTAAGGCGTGACTTCCTGTAATATGCTGCCATCCATGAGCGCCATGGGTTCCCATAAAGATTAATTCTGCATGATGTTCAGCAGCAAAATCACCGATTTCATCAAAAATACTTCCCAAACGAACATATGGAATTAATTCTACACCCTCTACTTCATGCGCCTTTAAAACCTTGCTTAAGTTCTCTTCAGCTTCTTTGATATTACGTTCTTTAGGAACAACGTGAAGAACATAAATTATCGCGTTTAAAGGTTGGGCAGTAGCGATCGCATGGCTCAAAGCATTATCTGCAACGGGAGTAAAGTCATGCGGTACAATGAAAGTTTTTCTATTCATAGAGTGTTTCGTTTTCTGGTTTGGGTTCTAATTTTGCAAATGTAATAATAAAGATTTTTTTTGAATATTTTCGTTAGTTCTTTTTTCGCCCCCTACAAAAAGACATGAAAGTATAATGTTCTTACTTTAAATCAATTAATATTCTTTATCTATAGACATGGAGTCATCAGGATTTTTGATTTGAAAGAAATAATGTAATTTTGAAGTAAAAGGAGTTCACAGGATGCCGATCATTGGAAAATTAATTAAAAAGACCACAGAAATTAGTTTCAAAAGAAACTTTAACAAGGGGAAAGAATATGAAAACCAACTGATAACGCTGCGTAAGCTAATAGATACAGCTAAAAACACCAAATTAGGTACGCACTATAATTTTTCAGAAATTCTATTAACCAGGGATCTAGTGGAGCAGTATCAGCAATATGTACCCATTTCTGATTACGACCAATTTTATGATAAATGGTTGGAAGCTGTGCTTGTAGAAGGAGTGAAAGATCACATTTGGCCTGGAAAAATAAAGCATTTTGCCTTATCAAGCGGAACTACTGGCTCTCCTAGTAAACGCATTCCAATAACTGTGGAAATGATCAGATCATTTCAACGAACCTCAATGCGTCAAATTTCTACCTTGCATGAATTGGACCTCCCGGAGTCCTTTTTTAGTGCCAATATTTTAGCCGTGGGAGGCTGTACAAAACTAACGAAAAAAGAAAATTACTTTGAGGGTGATCTATCCGGAATACTAAAAAAATATACGTCATTTGTTGTCAACCCATTTACTAAGCCGGGAAACAAGATCACCAGTATAAAGGATTGGAACAAGAAGCTGGATAAGATGGTGGAAATGGCTCCCAAATGGAATATAGGTATTATTGCAGGAGTGCCCAGTTGGTGTATTATGCTGATGGAGCGCATTATTGAGCGTTATGAACTCAACAACATTCATGAAATGTGGCCAAACTTGCATGTTTATATGCATGGTGGTGTTTTCATGAAACCGTATATTCCCAGATTAGAAAAGGTAATTGGACAAAAAGTGCATTTAATGGATACCTACTTGGCCAGTGAAGGTTACTTTGCTTATCAGGTTTCTACCGAAAATGAAGGCATGCAATTACTGTTGAACGCTGGAATTTTTTATGAATTCATTCCATTTAATTCCGAGTTTTTTGATGAAGACGGAAATATAAGAGACCGACATCGCGCATTTACCTTGAGTGAAGTGAATGAAGGAATAGATTATGCTATGGTAATTTCTACCAATGCCGGATTGTGGCGTTATATGATCGGTGATCTGGTACGCTTTATAGACGTTGAAGAACGTGAAATTAAAATTACGGGCAGGATCAAACAATTTCTGAGTATAGTGGGTGAACATTTGTCTTTGGATAATATCAACACAGCCATTCATGATTTGAGTGAACAGGAAAAAATAGAAATTCCTGAATTTAGTATTTACGCAGACACCGACGAATTGCGACATTATTGGTTCATAGGTTCCGATGCGCCTGAAGGAAAAGATGCTGAAGTGCTGATGAAAAAGATCGACGAGAATTTATGTAGGGTGAATGATGATTATTGTTCATGTAGGAAACACACACTAAAGGAACCCATATTAACAATATTACCGGTTGAAACTTTTTACGATTTTATGGAGTACATCGGTAAAAGTGGATCTCAGAATAAAGTTCCTCGCGTAATGAACAATCATCAAAGTACACTTTGGAAGAAATTTCTAAAGGAAAAATGATCCTAGGAAGGATTAGTAGTTTTGTTCAAGCGTTCTGTTCTGGATTTCATGTAGAATTTTAGTATTGCGTTAGCAATGACCACCGCAACAATGATCACCGCGCCGGCATAAAATTGATCGCCCACGATTTCATTTTCATTAAGGATAAAGATGGCCAATACGATTGTGTATACCGGTTCCAAATTAATACTCAAAGACACGGTGAATGCCCCCAATTTTTTAACAACATCGATCGTTGCCAGAAAGGCAAATGATGTACATACAATTCCAAGGAACAAAAGCCAAAGAAGATCACTTAAACGCATTATAAAAAGTTCACTATTGAGTTGGTTCTGAAACAAAAGAACGATACTCAAAAAAATGAACGCGATGAGCATTTCATAGAATGTGATTTTGTACGACGGTGTATCCTGTACAAGTTTAGCATTGAAAACAGAGAAAAGTGCAGCAAATAAGGCAGAGGCTAAACCGTAAAATAGCGCTTCATATTTTTGCGCATTAAAATCACTGGAAACGAAATAAATTCCATAAATGACGATGATCCCCATGCCAAATTCGAGCCATGAGAACTTGCGCTTCATAACAAGTGGTTCTAGCCAGGTTACATGTAGCGTTGTGGTAGATAGACATAATATCCCAAGTGAAGCGGTGGACAACTGTATGGATTTGTAAAAAGTCATCCAGTGTAACACGACCAAAATTCCGACACCAAGTATTTTAATGAGTTGTGCTCGAGAAGGGATGTGAACACTTTTTCTTTTGATAAGAAAATAAATAGCCAAGGCTGTAAATGCGATCAAGACTCGATGCCACACAATAACATAGGCATCTAGGTGGATTAATTTACCTAATATTCCTGTAAATCCCCAAATGAAGATAATTACATGGAGTAAAATGTGATATTTGATATTTTGAAACAAGACCGAAGCGGATAAAAAAAAACGAAAGTATAAAAAAAGCGACTAATACCTTAGTCGCTTTTTTTGTATCGTAATTTTTAGTTGGCCTTCTTTAAGGCTTTTTTACGCTTTTCATCCAATTTTTGCTGTTTTTCGTCCAGTTTTTTGCTTTTCTCATCCAATTTTTCTTGTTGGTCTTTTACCTTGTCAAGCTTCTTACCTTTCTTCATTTTTTCATCGATCTCCTTCTGCTCCTTTTTGATAGCTTTGCGTTCCTCGTCGATCTCTTTTTGCTCATCGTCAAATTTTTCCAACTTCTCCTTGAGCTCCTTAGCCGCTTCTTTCTCTTTTTCGGCTTCTTTAGCTATTTTTTCAGCTTCTTTGGCATCCTTTTCAGCTTCTTTTTCCTTCTTTTCAGCTTCTTTTTTAGCCTCCTCTTCTTGTCGTTTTTTCTTCTCTTCAGCTTTTAAAGCTTCTTTTTCACGCTCGGCCTTATCTTTCGCCTCTTGCTCTTTTTTCTCTGCTGCCTTTTTATCGTCTTTGGCTTTTTCTTCAGCCTCTTTCGCTCTTTTTTGTGCTTCCTCTGCTTCTTTTTGTTGCTCTTTTTGTTTTTTGGCAGCCTCCTGTTTGGCCTTTTCTTCTGCAGCTTTAGAATTTTCCAGTTTAGATTCTTCCATCTTTTTTTGACGTTCTTGAGCTTCCATTTCGCGCTGCTTCGTTTCAGCATCTCGACGTCTTGCATCTTCAGCTAATTGCGCTTCTTTTTGCTCTTTCAAACGTTGTGCTTCGGCTTTTTGCTTTTCAGCCTCAGTGCGTTGGCTTTCAGCTTGCAGTCTTTTTTCCTCGGCATTTTTTTCGGTCATTTCGCGCTGCTTTCTTATTTCTTCTTGCGATTTTGCCGCCTCCTCACGTTGTTTGGCCATTTTTTCCGCATCTTGCTCATGCTTCACGGCGTTTTCTTCAGAAGTCCTCGTTTTCTCGTCTATTTTTTGAATTTTCTCTTCAGAAGTGGTAGAAATAACGTCTGCAGATTCACTCTTAGATTTAAGCACAAAGCTGTAATTTTTCCCATTTTCAAGAACCACATCCGATAGCTTTTGATCTTTGTACATGGAATGTGTCACTTGAATTTGAGCTAATTGACCGCCATATGAACCAATGGATAAGGCCGCATTACCTGAATCATCAGTAACACCAGCAGCTATTGCCATTCCACCGGCAGTAACTCGAACCATAGCCCCTTTTACAGGTTTACCTTCACTACTAACCTGTACAGTAAAGCTTATAGGTGCTTTTATGTTGTTTTCAAGAATTATATGCGTAGAAGTGTTTACTGCAGAAAACCCCATTGGTGTCAATAAAAGCGCACCAATGAGTAAGTATCGTTTTTTCATGATTATAGATTTGTTGTTAAATATACAAATTTTGAGTTTACACCTCTTTTGAGCAAAAACAATTCCAAAAACATTAATTTTATACCATGCAATTCAAAGAGGTAGTTGGTCAACGCGCGCTTAAAAAACAATTCATCCAAGAGATAAATGAGGATAAAATTAGTCACGCCCAACTTTTTACCGGCCGAACCGGTTATGGTTCCTTAGCATTGGCATTAGCATTTGTTCAGTATTTGTTTTGTGAAAATCGTCAAACAGAGGATAGCTGTGGTGAGTGTTCAGGCTGCAGAAAAGTGAAGAATCTACAACATCCGGATTTACATTTCTCTTTTCCTGTTGTGCTCAAGCACGGAAAAGTTTCAGATTTGTTTTTGGATAAATGGAGAAATCAGATCCTGGAAAAAACACCTTATTTTTCCATTACGGACTGGACGACAATACTTGATCCCAAAGGACCAAAACCGATTATTAATGTAGACGAAAGTCAGAACATTATCAAAAAACTGAGTCTAAAATCTTTTGAGGGAGGGTATAAGGTAATGATCATTTGGATGGCCGATCGGATGAATTTGGAGTGCGCCAACAAACTATTGAAAATATTGGAAGAGCCGCCTAGTAAAACCTTGTTTATCGTTATAAATGAAGATACGGAAGCGTTATTACCCACAATTTTATCGAGGTGTCAACTCGTAACGATTCCGAAGATTGATGCAAATGAGCTTGAAAATTATTTAAAACGAACGCACTCTATCTCTTCTTCAGCATTACAAAGTATTTTAGGTAGGGTAGAAGGCGACTTAATTTCTGCGCTAGGATTGTGTGATACGGAAGTTGAGAACATAATGCATCAACAGTTTGTTCAATTGATGCGTGTCTCATACAAAAAGGACGTAATTGCCATGCTTGATTGGGCAGAGGAGATCTCATCAAAAAACGCCGATGAACAAAAGAACTTTATAGTCTATTGTCTTCACATGTTTCGTCAGAGTATGTTGAAGAATTACACCGCTGATCAACTAACGAGAATATCCGATGAAGAAAATGATTTTCTCGGGAAATTTTCACGTTTTATTACCGGAAATAATGTTTCTGACTTCATGCAAACCATGAATGAAAGTTATTATCACCTTGAACGAAACGCCAACACCAAACTACTTTTCACTAATCTGTGTTTTAAAGTGATGCGTTATATTCACTTTGCATAGTTCGTAAATCAAATCACCTTATCACATTAAGTAGTCAGAATTTCGTATTTTTACGACTTAAATAAAGAATTATGGGCTGTTCAAATTGCAGTAGCGGTGGTGGCACACCCCGTGGATGTAGAAACAATGGCACTTGTAGTTCTGGTGGATGTAATAAATTAGAGGTGTACGATTGGTTGGCTAATGTTGCCCTACCAAATGGACAAACACCTTACGATATAGTTGAAGTTCGATTTAAAAATAGTCGAAAAGGGTTTTATCGCAACGCAAAATCGTTGAGCCTCCAAGCAGGTGATGTGGTAGTGGTAGAAGCGAGCCCGGGTTATGATATTGGAGTCGTTTCAATTGTAGGTGAACTAGCCAGAATACAAGTCAAAAAGAAGTCTCCGGGCTTAAAATCGCTCGAAGCAAAGAAAATTCAGCGCATCGCTGTTCAGGAGGATATCGATAAGTGGATAAAAGCGCGCTCTCTTGAGAAAGAGGTGATGTACAAATCAAGAACACTTGCGGTAAATTTACATCTGGAAATGAAAATTTCGGATGTTGAATACCAGGGCGATCTATCAAAAGCGACATTTTATTATACTGCGGATGGCAGGGTGGATTTCCGTCAGTTGATCAAGGACATGGCCGACGAATTCAAAATTCGCATTGAAATGCGTCAAGTAGGTTCTCGTCAGGAAGCGTCACGATTGGGGGGAATAGGTTCTTGTGGTAGAGAACTGTGTTGTTCAACTTGGTTAACGGATTTTCGATCGGTGTCGACATCGGCAGCACGATACCAGCAGTTGTCATTGAATCCGCAAAAACTAGCGGGACAATGCGGAAAACTGAAGTGTTGTCTGAATTATGAACTGGATATGTACTTGGATGCCATCAAGTCTTTTCCCAAAGCGGATACAAAACTCCAAACAGAAAGAGGAACTGCCTTCCATGTGAAAACGGACGTTTTCAAACGACAAATGTGGTACTTGTACGAAGGACAAACAGGATCTGGACTTGTGGCTTTGTCTCCTGATCGTGTGAGAGAAGTGTTAAAAATGAATGCTGAAGGCAAAAAACCGCAAGATTTAAATGATTTCCTTGAAGTTGAAGTAAAAGAACCCGACTATACTAATGTCGTAGGTCAGGATAGTTTGAATCGATTTGAACACGCATTTAAGACTAAAAAGAAGCGCAAGAAGTCGGGCAAAAAAGTAGGTAGGGAAAACAGAGATCAACAAGCTTCCCCTGTTGCTGAACAATCGAACAGAAAGCCGGCAAATAAACCTCAAGCGAAACCTCAAGTGAAAACAGAAAAGGTAGAGGGTGAAAACAAGGATCAAGCAAAAAAGCCAAGCGGAAACAGAAATAAACGAAGAAAAAAGCGCCCTGGAAACAGGGGGGATAATGCAAATCAAAATCCTAAAAATGAAGCTTAGATTTATCGCAAATATTGCTTTGGTGATGGGTTTGTTGTCGGTTGGTTTAACATCTTGTGAGGAACCAGCAGCCTATGTTCAGTCGTATCGTTTTGATAACCAAAAGTGGAAGCAGGATGTTAAACCTACATTTACGGTAGACATCAAGGAAATAGATAAAGAGTACGATTTTATCATTACACTGAGAACCACAACAGATTACAAATACAACAATCTTTGGATTTATCTCAATACGACCACTCCCGGCGGGCAAAAGGCGCGAGAACCCTATGAAATTAAAATTGCTTATCCCGATGGTTCATGGGTGGGTAAAAAAACCGGGACGATCGTTGAGAATTCGCTATTTTTTAAAAGAAGAAAACTTCCTGAAAAAGGAAAATATACCTTTGTTTTAGAACAAGGAATTACAGAAAATCAAATTGATCAGGTATTGGATATCGGGCTTCAGGTAGTTGAATCCAAGAAGGAAAAATAGACGATCTATTTTTTGACCATTCTCTTAAAAAACTGATAAATACGGTTTCTGAAAAGAAACATTAGCAACAAATAGGGAATGATCATCAAGTAAAGAATACCGTAATTGATGTTACTTCCAAATGAATCTTCCGTAAGTTCACTTCCTTGTTCAGTAAGAAGTTTACATTGCGAACAACCCTGTGCCATTGCACTATTGGTTAGCCCAATGAAAACAATACCTACGATCAATAAAACGATCCATTTCTTCATGCTTGCAAAATTACGAAATTCTAAGAACATTTAATCTGCACGGATAAGATCATGAACCGTAGCACTTCGTGATCAGAATGTTGATGGGCTTGAAATAAAAGGATTAACTTTGTACTTGTAATTCATAACTATTATGCGTTTTCTTTTATTCTTGTGCTTGGCACCATTATTTTTGACCTCTTGTGGTGATTCGAAACCGGTTAAATCCTTACCAAAGGATCTGGATAGTTTGATCGTTCTTTTTCCCGACAGTATGGAGCTTTTGGTTCAGAGAGGAAATAAGATGCTTAAAAAGCTGGATTTTGAAAAAGCTATGGCAGATGCGGCAAAGGCTTTTCGTTTAGATAGTACAAAAATAGAATCTCGCATGCTCTTGGCTGATATACTGAACAACAGGCCGGAACGTAGTGTGGCAGACATTGCAACAGCACAACGCCATTATGAACAGATCATAAAAAAAGATGCCAAAAACACTAAGGCACTTGTAGGGCTTGCTTCTACCTATAGTCAGCAAATGGATTTTGATAAGTCTTTTGAGTACATCAACAAGGCATTGAGAGTTGATCCAAAGTATCGTGACGCCTACGTGATGAAGGGCTCCAACTATTTATTTTTAAATAAACCTGATCTGGCCAAGTCGTCTTATGAGACAGCCGTACAACAGGACCCAAATTTCTATGAAGCCTACTTGATGTTGGGTTCTCTTTATCAAAGTGAAGGAAATGAAGTGTGCATTGAATATTATAAAACGGCAGCCTCGCTTCAACCTAAAAATCCAGACGTGCTCTTCTCTTTGGCGTATGCGATGCAAATTTTTGAAAAACCCGATAAAGCCATTGAGATATATCGCAAAATGATAAAAATTGACACATCCTATTATCAAGCGCTAAACCAGATCGGTGTGATCAAGCAATACAATTACAATGATATTGACAGTGCGATCTATTATTACAATTCTGCGATTCAAACAGAACCGAGATTCGTTGAAGCTTGGCACAACTTAGGAACGTGCTACGAAGCAAAGGGTGAAAAAACCAGAGCTTTACA
>JBFHIN010000060.1:0-9067 GCA_041596415.1 Crocinitomicaceae bacterium
ATAAAGATCGGAGGACCTAAGTTGATCGATGGGATAGCTTTAGTTGGTGCCGATTCCAATGGAGAAATTGAGGCGGAACTGATGGTTATTGACAATGAAGATGGTAGTAAAGAATTGCGTTATATCTGTGATAGACAGTTGGATCGGGGAACGATACTTACCTTCAAGCCAAACTTTAGAGAAACAAAGCAGCATGTGCAATCTCCATACATGGATAACCGATTAGGGATGTGGGTTGCTCTGAAAGTTGCCGAAACATTGGAAAATGGTGCAATCGTTTTCTCAACCTATGAGGAGCATGGAGGTAATAGCGTTGGTTTTTGTGCGTCTTTTTTATATCAAAAATATAAGTTGCGTCAAGCTTTGATTAGCGATATCACCTGGGTAACCGATGGGGTGGTTCACGATGGTGGCGTGGCAATTTCAATGCGTGATAGCGGTCTTCCACGTCGATCTTATCTCAATAGAATCATTGATCTTGCCAAGGCGTCGGGTGTGAAATTTCAGTTAGAAGTAGAGTCTGCAGGAGGAAGTGACGGGACAATGTTGCAAAAATCAGATTTATCAATTGACTGGTGCTTCATAGGTGCTCCGGAAGATCATGTGCACTCTCCTGACGAACTGGTTTACAAAAACGACATTCAGGCCATGATTGATCTATATTCGTATTTAATGCTACATTTATAAAGAAAAAAAGTTGCATAATGGATGAATCACAAGCTTGTCAGTTGTATAAATATGATCCTGATTTTTTTCTGGTAACACGAAATACACCCGAACATTTTGCTGCAGAATTTGTTGAAACATCGCAAGAAGAGAGTTATGTATCTTGGTTGAATTTTCACTCTCTTGAAGATCGCAATAGCATTGAACGTCTTTGTGAAAGTTTGTCGGTTGAACGTTTGTCTGTTGAAGACATTTACGAGGAAAAAAAACGCCCTAAACTTGAGGAATATCCGAATTATGTATTTTTCACGGTACGCTCTGCATTACCAAACGAAGATAACTCGGTTATACTACAACAAGAGCAAATCAGTTTTATTCTTGGGAAAAGTTACCTGATAAGCTTCCAGGAGAAAAGATCGGATCACTTTACAGATGTGCGTGATAGGATAGAACGCAAAAGAGGGAAAATTAGGTTCAAGGGTCCTGATTTTCTGTTGTTTAGAATGCTTGATGCTATAGTTGATAATTATTTTGAGGTGTTGGACGACATAACTGAAGCAATTCAAAAATTAGAAAGACAGTTGCTAAGAAAAGCGACTAATGACAGTTTGAAATTGATTGAGTTTCAAAAACGAAAATTAATCGAATTAAAAAAGATCGTTTTACCGCTACGAGATGTCACTTTTCAACTGGAAAAAATACACAACCCTTTCTTCGATAAATCCAACCACCCTTATTTCGCTGATCTGAAGGAAAATTGTCTTTCCGTGTTGGAAGAGATAGAGGCGAATAAACAAATCCTGGATGGGATGGCCAACTTGTACTATGCAGCGCAAGGGCAACGCATGAACGAGATCATGAAAGTGTTGACGGTGGTCAGTACGATTTTCATACCATTGACATTCATTGTTGGTGTTTATGGAATGAACTTCAAAAATATGCCTGAGTTAGAGACAAAATACGGTTATTTTATCGCGTTAGGCGCCATGTTCGTACTGGGAGTTGGTTTGCTTTTCTTTTTTATAAAAAGAGGTTGGCTTAAGAAATAAAAAAGGCTTCCTATTGGAAGCCTTTTCTATGTTTATCGTTATCTAACTTTACTTTACCATAACTTGAGGAGCGGCGGCTAATATTTCAGCATCCGTCTCTGCAGCAAATTTCTCAAAGTTCTTTACGAACTTACTAGCTAAATTGTTAGCTGTTTCGTCAAAGTTTGCCTTGTCCGTCCAAGTATCACGTGGGTTCAAGATTTCGCTTGGAACATTTTCACATGATGTCGGTACAGAAAGATTGAAGATGGGTAAGGTTTGGAATTCAACATTGTCAAGTTTTCCTGTTAATGCCGCAGTAATCATAGCTCTAGTGTATGACAACTTCATACGACTACCAACACCATAAGAACCACCAGTCCATCCCGTATTAATTAACCAAACTTTAATATCTGTTCCTTCTAATTTCTCGCCTAACAACTTAGCATATTTTGCTGGGTGTAAAGGAAGGAAAGCAGCTCCGAAACCAGCAGAGAACGTAGTTGTGGGTTCAGTAATTCCTACCTCAGTACCTGCAACTTTCGCTGTATATCCCGACATAAAATGATACATGGCCTGTGCTTTGGTCAATCTTGAGATCGGAGGCAATACGCCAAATGCATCTGCAGTCAAGAAGAAAATATTCTTTGGAGCAGAACCAACCGATGGCTGAGCAATGTTATCAATATGATGAATAGGATAAGAAACACGCGTATTCTCTGTAATTGAACTATCTGCGTAATCAACCGTTGAAGATCCATCAACGAATCCAATGTTTTCAAGAATCGCTCCGAATTTGATCGCCTTGTAGATCTGTGGTTCTCTCTCTTCTGTCAAATCGATAGTCTTAGCGTAACATCCACCTTCAAAATTAAAGACAGTATCTTCCGCCCAACCGTGCTCATCATCACCGATCAAACGACGATTTTCGTCAGAAGATAAGGTAGTTTTTCCAGTTCCCGATAGTCCGAAAAAGACTGCTGTGTCGTTAGTCTCGTTACCGATGTTAGCAGAGCAGTGCATGGACAAAATGTTCTTTTCGTGCGGTAAAACGTAGTTCAACACAGAGAAGATTCCTTTTTTAATTTCACCTGTATAACCGGTTCCACCGATGATGATCATTTTCTTTGTAAAATTGATCACAGCAAAATTATGCTGGCGTGTACCGTCGATCTCAGGATCTGCAAGGAACCCAGGTGCACATACTACATGCCACTCCGGCATAAAGGTGTCAATTTCACTTTCTGTTGGACGAAGAAACATGTTGTAAGCAAACATGTTTGACCAAGGAAACTCAGTAACTACACGCACATTCATCCTGTATCGCTCATCAGCACAAACGAATGCATCACGTACATAAACATCTCTGTTTGTTAAGTACGCTTTCATTCTATTGTAAAGTGCGTCAAATTTCTCTGGAGAAAATTTAATATTGATATCACCCCACCAAACTGAATTTTCAGTTTTCTCATCAAACACTACAAAGCGATCTTTAGGAGATCGACCTGTAAATTCACCTGTTTCTATGGCAAGCGCTCCTGTGTCTGTCAACATACCTTGTCCATTTAAAATGGTATCCTCAACAAGTTCTGCAGGAGTCAAATTCCAAAACTGATTTCCTAATTGGTCCAATCCGATAGTCGCTTTTAAATCAGCGTTTTCACCACGTTTTCCAAATACGTCCATACGTTTTTTATTTAAAGCAAATGCTAAATTTAGATTGCAAAATTAGAGGAACTAATTGGACTTTCGGTCATTTTTACGTTAAAATTTCTCACAAAAGTGGCTTCGTTGTTAACAAAGCACCGAATCCAAGTGCCAAATATTAGTTGTTTTAATGTATATCTATATAGTGATTCGCTCTTTCATGGCCAAGATGGCCGACTTGATATTTTCTCGTACTTCACTTATTGAAGCGTCCATCATATAGCAAGGTGCTGTTATAATGTTATTCTTTGTATCTACTAGAATTTCCGGTATGGATTTCATTACTGAAACGGCTCCAGTTTCTTCTAACCCCGTTGCGAAATCTTTGATCTCATAAGGAGATGCGTCTTTATCACTACCGATAGTAAGTTCGGGATGTGTTGTCGAACCTTCCAATGCTTTGGCCACCACCACAGGGCTTACACAAAGAGCAACAATCGGTTTGCCAATGTTTATACAATTAACGACCAACAATTTTACTCTTGGATCAATATCACCTTTAGGCCCTTGGAATGCCCATGTAGTAAAGTTTTTTGCACTTCCAAATCCGCCCGGAATTACTAAACCATCAATTTCAGAAGGACTCACTTGAGAAATATCCCTGATTTTTCCCCGTGCAATTCTTGCGGATTCAATAAGCATGTTCCTAGATTCATTCATTTCTTCACCCGTCAGGTGGTTTACAACGTGATGTTGAGGAGCATCTACCGAAATGCAAAGTGCTTCAGCTCCAATTTCGTCAATTGCCAATAAGGTTAACACTGCTTCTTGAATTTCCGCACCGTCGTAAACGCCACAACCCGATAAAAGGACACCAATTTTCATTTTGTTTTTATTTTAAAAATAGTAAAAATGCCCTTCAGTTTTTAATTGAAGGGCATTTCTATAAAGTGTGGTGTTACGAAACAGCTTTTTGAAACGGTTCAGAAATTATTTTCTTATAAACTTGTTGATCTTTATTCAGCCATGAATTTATATTATTATTCCATGTTTCAATAAGTTCTAGTTCGTCTGCGATAATTTTTCTGCTATTATCAGAATTATAGAATTCGAAAGAGAATGTTTCTTTCTTGAGATCTGAAAAATTAAAATTTAAGGATAAATTGTCAATGGTGTAATCGTCCTGACCATTAGATCTTGTGAAAATTCGGTTGGTACGATTGATAGAACATGAGACTAACTCACCCAAGTTGATCACATTTATATTTAGACTTTCAGACGATTCAGTCAGTGTGATTATAAGTCCACTTTCTTCATCGATTGCAATTGCTTTATTATCCCAAATTGATAGATGGCCAAGCTCAGCATTGACTTCCTTCGCTTTATTTTTTAAAGCCGACGTATAAGTGTGTTTTTTATTTTTTTTCTTTAGTGCAATGATTGCAAACGGTGCTATACATAGTCCTAACAGGAACATGCCAATAGCCAATGAAGTAAAATCCATAATTTAATTTTTTTATTATTCTTAAAGGTTTAGAAGCCCTTTGTAGTAAGGACAGGATCTGTGAATAATAAAAATTATGAGTAGCGATAAAAATTATAGAAATGCTTGGAATTCTGAAAATGAAGCCAATCAGATGCTAGATCGAATTCGTATTTGCTTTTTTTATTTTTTAAGAGGTAAATTTCAAAGCAAAAATTCGAGGTATTGTGGTCATTGGTTTTCTGAAAATGATTTTCAGCGTTTAATTTGTAATGTATATTTCCCTGGAAGAAATCAGAAATTTCTGCTTTTTGGTCAACCAGTGATTGTTTTTGCTGAAGACTTTCGTTGTAATTGGAATAAGATAATTCAGATAAGTCACTTTTTGGAATAGATAAAAGAATAGAAAAGACATAAGTCAATATAAACTGACTTAACACGATTTTACTCAAATATTTATTTGAAATAACCACTACTCAAAAGTAAACAAAATTCGTTCGTCGTAACCTTCAAGCACTAAATAAATTTGGCTGCCGGATTCATGTTCATATGCAAATTGACTAATGTCGATTACCAATTGTTTTTTGATCAATTTCTTACATTTATCTCCTTTCGAATCGTGTTGGATTTGGATTGATCGTACTGGTGGTAGAGATTTTGAAATAGATGGATTGCCGACAACACGGAAATTATGTTCTTCACACCCTCCAGAATAGTTTATGTCAACGAACAGTTTATGTCCTTCCAGCCTAACTTTTTCCATAACAAAAGCACTGTTGTCGTGCATTATCTTACCCAATTCTCCCGTTAAATAGATTTTTTCAACACTGTCTGTATCTAATTCCTGTATCACTTTTGGTGTTTTACAAGCAAAAAGAATAAATAGAATAAATAAGGAACTTGCTATTTTCATTGATCCATTTGTTTTCACTCAAATATACGATCAAAAGGACAAATTATTTCAAGTTACTAGGTTATATCGCAAAAGAATTTTTGTAACTCCTATATCTTGTCGTAATTTTGCGCCATGAAGACGAAAACGCTCAAGAAGAACAAGGTTAATGTAGTGACATTAGGTTGTTCAAAAAATATATTTGATTCAGAGGTTATGATGGCGCAGTTGAAGGCGAATCAATTTGATGTTGAGCATGAATCACTGGTGGACGATGCAGAGATCGTTATTATTAATACATGTGGATTTATTGACAACGCTAAGCAAGAATCTATCGACACGATAGTTCGCTATGCGGAAGCTAAAAGTGAAGGATTAGTAGATAAAGTCTATGTAACAGGTTGCTTGTCCGAGAGATACAAAGATGAACTGGAAGTTGAAATTCCTGAAGTTGATGCTTTCTTTGGAACGCGTGACCTTCCTAGATTGCTTAAAACACTCAAAGCTGACTATAAGCAGGAGTTGATCGGTGAGCGTTTATTGACAACGCCTAATCATTTTGCCTATTTCAAAATTGCGGAAGGTTGCGATCGACCGTGTTCATTTTGTGCAATTCCATTGATGCGTGGTAAAAATGTTTCAACGCCAATTGAAGATCTTGTTGCTCAAGCAAAAGGATTGGCGGCGAAAGGAGTTAAAGAACTCATGCTGATAGCACAAGATTTGACATATTATGGCTTAGATCTTTACAAAAAAAGAGCTTTGGGAGATCTTATCAATCGTTTGGCAGATATCGAAGGAATCGAATGGATACGTTTACACTATGCATTTCCGTCAGGCTTCCCAATGGACGTTTTAGATGTGATGCGCGACAGATCGAATGTATGTAATTACCTGGATATGCCTTTGCAACACGGTTCCACAGAAATATTACAAGCGATGCGCAGAGGTACAACGCGCGAAAAGACGGAAGAGTTGATTGCAACAATACGTGAGAAAGTTCCTGGTATTGCTTTACGTACCACTTTGATCGCAGGTTATCCAGGAGAAAAAGAAAAACATTTTCAGGAAATGTACGAGTGGGTGGAGCGTAGCAGGTTTGATCGTTTGGGAATATTTACCTATTCCCATGAAGAGAATACACATGCATATAACTTTAAGGATGATGTGCCGGCTAAATTGAAAAAGGAACGCGCAGATGCAATTATGGAACTTCAGTCTGGAATTAGTTATGAACTGAACCAAAAGAGGGTAGGAGGAATTTATAAGACCTTGTTTGACAGAGTAGAAGGAGATTATTATATTGGTAGAACTGAATTTGATTCTCCTGAAGTAGATAACGAAGTTTTGGTTAAAAAATCGGATGGATACATTCGTTTGGGAGACTTTAGCCAAGTGAAAATAACATCGGCGGATCATTATGATCTCTATGGACAAATAATTCTATAAGCAATGAAAAAACTGAAGTACTTAACAATATTGTTGTTGCCTTCAGGAGTTTCTTTAACTTTTATATTAGAAGGGTGGTTTACATTGCTCACTTTGTTCTTATTCTTTATCATCGTTCCTATTGTTGAACATTTCTTACCGATAGACAGTTCTAATTTGACAGAAACGGAACGTTTGGCTGCGGAAAACGATCCTTTTTATGATCGTCTTATTTATTTTATGGCGCCGGTACAATTCGGATTTTTAATCTGGTATTTATTTGTGATCAAAGAAACGACTTCAACGATCGAAATAATAGGCAGGACCCAAGCCATGGGGTTGATGTGTGGTGTGATCGGCATTAATGTAGGGCACGAGCTTGGGCATCGTCATTCGAGATTTGAAAAATTCTTGGGTGACCTTTTGTTGCTCACTTCACTTGAAAATCATTTTGTACCCTACCACAATCAAGGACATCATACAAATGTTGCCACACCTGGAGATCCAGCCACTGCAAGAAAAAATGAACCACTTTATTTTTTTTGGTTACGATCGCATGTAGGTAGTTATATACAAGCGTGGAAGTTTGAAGTTCGTCGAATGAAGATTATGGGTCGATGGAAACTGGGTTTGTATAACAAGATGGTGCAATACACGCTCATGCAATTGTTGTTTTGTGCGATTCTATATGTCGTTTTTGATTGGAAAGGATTGTTTTATTTTCTGATCGTTGCCTTTCTGGGTGTTTTACTGTTGGAAACAGTGAATTATATTGAACATTATGGTTTGTTGAGAAGGCAAAGAGAAAATGGGACGTATGAAAACGTAAAAAGAATTCATTCCTGGAATTCTGATCATACCCTGGGAAGAGTTTTACTTTTTGAACTAAGCCGCCATTCGGATCATCATTTTAAGGCAGACAAACCGTATCAATTGCTGGAGTCTCATGATGAATCACCAAAAATGCCATCAGGTTACCCTGCAATGATGCTTTTATCTTTAATTCCACCATTATTTTTCAGAAAAGTAAATCCTTTGATCGAACAGTTGGACGAAAAAAGAGGTTGAAAACAGTCCTATTGTTGAATATTTCTAGGATGATAATTGATAATTGCCTCTTTCAAGTAGCGCTGATCTAAATGCGTATAAATCTCCGTAGTGGTAATAGATTCATGCCCTAACATTTCTTGAATTGCTCTTAGATTGGCTCCGCCTTCAATTAGATGCGTTGCAAACGAATGCCTGAAGGTATGTGGTGAGATGTTTTTCCGTATTCCGGCCATAGCTGCCAAATCTTTGATAATGGTAAAGATCATCACACGTGTTAATTGAGCGCCTCTTCGATTCAGAAAAACAATTCTCTCGTTTCCGGGTTGGATCTTTTGGTGACGTCGAATATGGTCATTGTAGATCGTAATTTCGCGAACTACTGATGGGCTTATCGGCACCAGTCTTTCTTTATTTCCTTTACCGATCACACGCATGAATCCTTCATCGAAATAGAGATCCGAAAAACGTAGATTGACAAGTTCTGAAACGCGAAGACCACAGCTGTATAAGGTTTCAATAATGGCCCGATTGCGGTGCCCTTCATTTTTCGAAAGATCAATACAAGCGATCATGGTATCGATCTCTTCTATAGATAAAATTTCCGGTAACTTTCTGCCAAGTTTGGGCATTTCCAATAATTCGCAAGGGTCTTCAACGAGGATGTCTTCTAAAATCAAAAATCCAAAGAACTGTTTTATACCACTGATTATTCGAGCTTGTGAACGCTCATTTAAACCTAGATCAAAAAGTTCACTTAAAAAGGTTTGTAAGTGGTTGTATTTTAGATCAGCAACACCTAAGCCATTGCTTTGTGAAAACTCCATCAATTTGCGTACATCATTTTGATAGGCAAGAATTGAATTTTCCGCCAAA
>JBFHIN010000061.1:0-9063 GCA_041596415.1 Crocinitomicaceae bacterium
ATCACTCTTCCGTGAACGTTTTCATTTTGCAACTGATTATTTGCCGCACCTGCGATGATACTACATTTTAATCGAGATAAGGTATCATCATTAATTGTTGCTCCCAGTGCACAAGGTGCATAAATATCCATGTCAAGATCATAGATTTTGTCTGTGGCAACGACGTGCGCTCCATACTCTTCTGCTACTCTTTTTAATGTAGGCTCATGAATATCCGAAATATAAACATTGGCATTTTCAATTCTTAACGCTTTTACCAAGTATTCACCTACGTGACCTACCCCTTGAACAACAACTGTTTTTCCATCCAAAGAATCTGAACCAAATTGTTGTTTAGCACAAGCTTTCATTCCAACATAAACCCCATGGGCTGTAACCGGAGAGGGATCTCCACTTTTTCCTGGTAAACCAACCACATGATCAGTTTCCATGCTCACCCATGACATATCAATAGGAGAAATACCAACATCTTCGGCAGTTATGTATTTACCTGCAAGGCTATTTACGAATTTCCCGAAGCGTCTGAAAAGTGCCTCTGATTTCATCGTTCTGGAATCACCAATGATTACCGCCTTTCCACCACCAAGATTTAATCCTGAAATTGAGTTCTTGTATGTCATACCGCGCGACAAACGTAGAACGTCGGTCAATGCTTCCATTTCATTGGTATACATCCACATTCTAGTTCCACCGAGAGCCGGTCCTAGAACAGTATTATGAACAGCAATGATTGCTTTTAATCCAGTTTCATTATCATTACAGAAAAGCAATTGTTCGTGATTATACTGGCTCATTTGAGCAATCACCGGATTTTCAGAAAGGTCAACAGCCTCAATATTTTTTACCTCAAACATATTTAAACGATATGTGCATTAAATTTAATTCAACACTAATGTCTATTTTTGCAACGCTATGCATTTTCAGGGCACAAAAATAGGAAATTAATCGGATGAAGTCACTGAGCTATCTCAACAAATATTTTTTAAAGTATAAATGGCGATTTCTACTTGGTATTCTCTTTATTATTATTTCCAATTATTTCGGTGTTCAAATGCCTCTATATGTTAAAACTACGATTGATGACCTGGTGAATCATTCCACCATTTCCAATTTTAACGATGCGCTTTGGGTATCCTTGAAAGTTGGGGGAATCTATACCATGCTTTCCTTATTCAGCGGAATTTTTCTTTTCTTAATGCGACAAACTATCATTATCATGTCGCGTTTTATTGAATACGACCTTAAAAACGAGATCTATCAGCAATATCAGCGTTTAGACTATACTTTTTATAAGAAAAACAAAACCGGAGACCTTATGAATAGAATCTCTGAGGATGTTGGTCAAGTACGCATGTACCTGGGCCCTGGTGTTATGTATTCCTTAAACCTAGTAGCACTTTTTGTTCTAGTTATTTTTCAAATGATCGACATATCACCTGTCCTTACACTTTTTGTGCTTCTTCCATTGCCTTTAATGTCTTTCCTAATCTACAAGGTTTCATCAAAAATGAATAAGCTTAGTACAGAAGTTCAGCGCCAACAATCGTTCATGTCGACATTGGTTCAGGAAACTTTTTCAGGTATCCGCGTGATAAAAGCCTATACGAGAGAGGATGACGTTCACTCAAAATTCAACGATTCTGCCGAAGACTATAAAACCAAAAGCATGCGATTGGTATTTGTTAACGCCTTTTTTATGCCAACAATCATATTTCTTATCGGCCTTAGTACTTTACTCTCTATTTATTTAGGTGGGTTGATGACGTATGACGGATCGATTACTCTTGGAGGTATTGTAGCATTTATATTTTTTGTAAACAAACTTACTTGGCCGTTCGCAAGTATCGGTTGGGTAACTTCAATAATTCAACGTGCAGCAGCCTCTCAAGAAAGAATAAACGAGTTTCTAAAAATTGAACCAAAGATCGTTAACAAAAGTCATCAACCTTTTGAATTTAGTGGAAGTATTGAATTTAAGAATGTAAGTTTTACTTATCCTAGCTCAGGTATACAACCCATTAAAAATTTGAGTTTCAAGGTTGAAAAGGGGGAAACATTGGCTATCATAGGAAAAACAGGAAGTGGAAAATCATCAATTCTGAATCTTTTGATGCGTCAATTCGACCCTGATGAAGGCGAAATTTTGATTGATGGTATCAATATCAAGGAAATCAATTTAGATGAATTCAGAAATCAGACCGGAATTGTACCACAAGACGTGTTCCTTTTTTCTGATACAATTGCTAACAACATACGATTTGGAGCTTTACATTATGTGAGCGATGAGGAGATAGAAGCCAATGCAAAAAAGGCACATGTGTATGATAACATCATACGTTTTCCTAATAAATTCGATACAGAATTGGGTGAACGCGGTGTAAATCTGAGCGGTGGACAAAAACAACGTGTAAGTATTGCCAGAGCACTCATACGTCAGCCTAAACTACTGCTTTTGGACGATTGTTTTTCAGCTGTTGATACAGAGACTGAAGAAGTGATCTTAAGCAACTTGAAAAAAGAAGCGAAGCAAAAAACAGTGATTATTGTAAGTCACAGAATATCCTCGCTACGAAATGCTGACAAAATCGTTGTGTTAAAAGGCGGAACAGTTGTTGAATCCGGATCTCATGAAGAACTAATGAGAATCAATCAATTATACGCCGAAATGTATCACAATCAGCTAGCAGAAGAGGCTACAAAAAATTAGCTTTTTTTTACAATCTAAAAAAAAAATAGCATATTTGCTTGAACCTAAATATACTGTGTACATGGAAAATGACAAAAACAACGAAGTCTATTCTAAAGTTGTCAGAGCGGGGAAAAGAACATATTTCTTTGACGTTAAAGCAACTAAAGGGAATGATCTGTATATCACGTTAACTGAAAGTAAGAAAACTTACAACGGAAACGGCCAAGATAATTACCAGAAACATAAGATCTTCCTGTACAAAGAGGATTTTGAAAAATTCAAAGAAGGTTTAGAAGACGTTTTGGCTAAAATTGAGTCCTTGCGCGACACAGATGAGTTTGCACAAGATGAAAATTCTGTCATAGAAAGCGTAACATCTGTAAACTTTGAAGATCTGTAGATCTATCTACACATTTTTTTCAGGGGATGATTTTAACAGAATCATCGTTGATAAAATGGGAAAACTTAATGTGTTTTTCCCACTAGGAAATTGTACCTTTATCCCTCAAATTTTAACTAATGGGTAAAATAATAGCAATAGCGAATCAAAAAGGAGGAGTTGGAAAAACTACCACAGCAATTAATCTGGGTGGTTGTATGGGCGTGCTGGAATATAAAACGTTGATCGTTGATGCTGATCCACAGGCTAATGCTACCTCAGGTGTGGGATTGGATCCTAAAAACACAAAGAACATTTACGACTGTTTGATCAATCAGGTTCATCCTGCAGATTTGATCATTAAAACAGAAAATCCAAATCTTGATATTTTACCCTCTCACATCGATCTTGTTGGTGCCGAGTTGGAAATGATCAACTTGCCTAATCGTGAGCATATGCTAAAAATGGCATTGGATAAAATAAAGGACAATTACGATTTTATCATTATCGATTGTTCACCTTCCCTTGGTTTGATTACCGTAAATGCATTAACGGCTGCTGATTCAGTAATGGTTCCTGTGCAGTGTGAATATTTTGCACTTGAAGGATTGGGTAAATTATTAAATACCATCAAGATTGTTCAGGGTCGTTTAAATCCTTCATTAGAGATTGAAGGAATCGTTTTAACCATGTACGATACACGTTTACGACTGGCCAATCAGGTGGTAGACGAAGTTAAAACACACTTCCAAGAACTAGTTTTTGACACTGTTATTCACAGAAACACAAAATTAGGTGAAGCTCCAAGTTTCGGTGAAACGATCGTAATGCATGATGCAGCAAGTAAGGGATCTATCAACTACTTGAATTTTGCCCGCGAAATATTACAACGCAACAATTTAACTAAAATAGGTAACGACGATAAAATAATTGAATTCAACGATGAGCTCTCCTAATAAAAAGCGTTCTGCACTTGGTAAAGGTTTAAGTGCATTACTTGAAAATGCTGAAACGGATATTACTTCAAAATCAAGTAATACTGACTTAGTTGGCTCTGTTTCCATGTTGCCTATTTCTTCTATTGAAGCAAACCCATTCAATCCAAGAACAAATTTCGAAAAAGCAGCATTGGATGAATTGAGTCAATCCATTTCAATTCACGGTATTATACAACCTTTAACCGTTAGAAAACTAGGTCGTGACAAGTACCAGTTGATCTCCGGTGAAAGAAGATTTCGTGCCTCTCAACTAGCTGGATTGACAGAAGTACCCGCTTACATTCGTGTGGCTAACGATCAAACCATGCTTGAAATGGCATTGGTGGAAAACATTCAACGTGAAGACTTGAATGCAATTGAAGTTGCACTTTCATACCAACGATTGATAGAAGAATGTAGCCTCACTCAGGATCAGTTAAGCCAAAAGATCGCCAAATCTCGCTCAAGCATTACTAACCATTTACGTTTATTGAAACTTCCTGCTGAAATTCAAGCAAGTGTAAGAGATAACGTTTTGTCGATGGGCCATGCTCGTGCGCTGGTTTCTGCCGGTGACGAATCTTTACAAATGGAAATCTATAAGCACATTGTTGCTGATGAACTTTCAGTTCGTGAAGTAGAGGCCTTGATCCGAGAAGGTTATGTTGAACCGAGAAGTCCTAAAACTCCTCAAAGTTCATCAATCAAAGAGGCTGGAGAAAAAGTGTACAGTACTTTAAAGGAACATTTAGGTGACAAATTATCGACAAAAGTTGACATTAAAGTTACTCCTTCCGGAAATGGGAAAATAATCGTTAATTTCAATTCAGAAGTTGACTTAAACCGAATTATTGAAATTTTAAATCGTTAATGAAGAAGGCACTCTTTGGGGCTTTTTTAGGTTTATTATTCCCGTTTTGTTACGGACAAACCGTTGACACGACTTCTGTACTTCAGGATTCAGTAAAACCGCATTCTCCAAAGAAAGCCATTATTTTTTCAGCTATTGTTCCAGGGGCAGGACAAGTATATAATCATATGGCCATGCCAAAAGGTAAAAAAAAGGCCTACTGGAAAGTTCCCTTGATCTATGCAGGACTAGGTGTTACAGGATATTATTTAATTAATAACCAACAAACCCAGGGTTCTTTGCGCACGGAATATGAAAACAGACTAAATAACCAACCCTTGAATGCTCAATGGGAATTATATGATGATCAAGCTGTTTTGACTTTATACAATCAGTATCTTAACTGGCGTGACCTCTCCATTTTAGCCTTCGGTGCCGTCTACATTTTACAAGTCGTAGATGCCGGAATTGAAGCGCATTTTGTTGAGTTTGACATTTCTCCGGATCTTAGTTTGGCTCTTCGACCCACTTATCTCGGCCAATCTACCGTTGGTGTAAAAATGAATTTTAATTTTCGTTAAATTCGAGCACTTCAATAAACGAAACAATACATTTGACCTTAAGCGCATATGAATATCACATTGATTGGATACGGAAAAATGGGAAAAGCAATTGAAGAAATTGCAATTGAACGTGGACATACAATTGTCAACTGTGTCACGAGCGCACAACCGTTAAGTAATATTGATCTTTCCACAACTGACGTAGCCATTGAATTTACGAAGCCCGAGCTTGCCGTTGATCATATACAAAAATGCATTGAACAACATGTTTCTGTGGTGGTTGGAACAACAGGATGGAACGAACGACTTGAAGAAGTAAAAACATTAGTGCAACAAAAAAACGGCTCGCTTTTACATGCTTCCAATTTTAGTATTGGCGTGAATATTTTCTTCGAGATTAATAAAAAGCTAGCCGCCTTGATGTCTGGTCACTACGATTATACCGCAGAACTGGAAGAAATTCACCATCTGCAAAAATTAGATGCACCAAGCGGTACAGCAATTACGTTGGCCAATGGCATCCTTGAAAACAACCAAGACTACGTCTCCTGGGTACTTGGAGAGGAGATTCCACCACACACAAATGCCAATCAACTCAGTGTTACCTCCTACAGGAAACCGGACGTTCCGGGAACACATACTATTCGCTATACCTCAGAAATTGATACCATTACAATAGCTCACGAAGCACACAACAGAAAAGGATTTGCTCTGGGTGCAGTAATTGCCGCGGAGTGGCTTGTTGGGAAAAAAGGAGTTTTCACCATGAATAACGTACTTAATTTATAAATCGAATGAACGTAATCTATTTTTATCTATTCTTATTGGTACATCCATATCTAGCGATGTGGTGGAAAAGTTTTCCAAATGCAGGATATTCAG
This sequence comes from Crocinitomicaceae bacterium, assembly GCA_041596415.1. Lineage (GTDB taxonomy): Bacteria > Bacteroidota > Bacteroidia > Flavobacteriales_D > Crocinitomicaceae > M0103. Next base: position 6,341 of record JBFHIN010000061.1, read on the forward strand.
CCTTACAAGCTTTAATTCCTGGATATAATTATTATGTTGCATTCAAAATAGGATGTAAAAAGCCTTTTTGGTCATTACTTTTGGTTTTTCCCGGAGTACATCTAGTAATGTGGTCAGTGGTGAATACTTCGTACATTCGACGATACGGTTACTTTTCGCTCCTAGACACCTTACAAGGAATTTTCTTCCCGTATCTGATCATGGCGAAAATCGCCAATAATGCAACCGATATTTTACCCGAGACCAATTGGGCAAATAGCAAGGAAACAGAGAATCGCGCTTGGGGTGATCATTTGGTGCTTTTCTTATCCTTACCTATCATTGGTCATGCACTGGCCCTCGGAATAAATGCAGTCACGCGTGAAAAGCCTGGATCGAAATCGAAGGTGAAAGAATGGGGTGACTCGATACTATTTGCTTTAGTGGCTGCGAGTATCATTCGTACTTATGTATTTGAACCTTTTCAGATTCCAACCGGATCGATGGAAAAAACACTTTTAGTTGGAGACTTCCTTTTTGTAAATAAATTAGCTTACGGTCCAAAAGTTCCTGTAACACCTCTTTCCTTTCCATTGGTGCATAACACTATTCCGTGGGTGAATATAAAATCCTATTCTACGCTTGAAACTGGGAATTACACGCGCCTGTACGGTTTTTCTCCGATCAACAGAAATGATGTCGTAGTATTTAACTACCCTTCTGGTGACACAGCGGTTTACGATCCAAGAATGCCTGACGGATTAATGGGGCACGATTACCACGGAATTGTAAACAATGAAGCATTTTACTTATTTCAGAATGATCCAAAAACGGGCTCAACGATCCAAATCGCGCAAAATTTTTACACAGATTCACTTAGAAAGGCTGGCGATACAAAGACCAGTGTGGACAGTCTAGTTGGAAATTTCTTGAACAAACAATTGATCAAGGATCTAAATAAATATAAAGATGCTGCAAGAAAAATGCTCGCTAATGAGAAAATTGCTCATCAAAACGGACAAGTAATCCATCACTATGGATTGATCTATCGCCCAGTTGACAAAAGAGAAAACTACATCAAGCGTTGCGTAGGAATTCCGGGAGATTTTATTGAGATCAAAAAATCGGTGTTGTACGTAAATGACAAACCGGCGTTTGTTCCTGAGTTTCAAAATCTTCAATATACTGTCACCAATATTGCGCTACCTAGTAAGGCAACTATGCGCGAAAGATACAACCTGGAAGATTCTAGAAACGATTATTACTCAATGGACGGCGGGCAATCGTACACGATGAACCTTACTAAAAATCAATTGAAGCAACTGAAAACGAGTTTTCCGGAGGCAAAATTTGAAATAGTTCTCTACCCTCAATACAGCGATAAGATTAATTACAAGCCTTCAGCGGGTGAATTGCTTGGAAATTTAAGTCAATTCCCGAAAGATTTGTATGTGAATAATACGATCACAGATTTCATTCGATTCCAAATCCCTAAAAAAGGACAGACAATAAATATTTCCAAGGAGAATATTGCTTGGTACCGAAGAATAATCACGGCTTATGAAGGTCATAAGCTTGAGGAAAAAGCAGATGGAATTTACATCGACAATAAAAAGGTGAAAAATTACACGTTTAAGATGAATTATTACTGGATGATGGGAGACAACCGTTACAATTCGGCCGATTCGAGGATTTGGGGATTTGTTCCTGAAGACCATATCGTTGGCCGAGCATCCTTAGTGTGGTTCTCGAAAAGTGTTGATCCTGCAATCGGTGTTCGCTGGGATAGATTATTTAAGATCATTAAATAATGAATGTTGTTTTTCCAATTTTTTACTTTGGAAACATAAGTTATTTCAAGGAATTGGCTACTCAGCATCGTGTTATACTTGACATAAAAGAGCATTTCATCAAACAAACCTATCGTAACAGGTGTAGAATCCTTGGTGCAAACGGAATACTAGATTTGACTGTTCCGGTAATAAAACCTCAAGGATCAAAAACCGTTTATGAGGATGTTCAAATAAGTTATGCCACAGATTGGCAGCGTCAACACTGGAAAGCCATTGAAAGTGCTTATCGCTCTGCTCCCTTCTTTGATCACTACGGAATTGAAGTGAAAGAACTTATTTTAAAAAGCCCCTCTCATCTAGTAGAATTGAATACAAGTATTCTTGAAAGAGTTAATAATTGGTTAGATCTTAATATCCAGCATGAATTCAGTCAAGAATACGTGACTATTGAACTAAAAAACGATCGAAGGCTGAAGGATTTTGACGAGGCTAACGTTGCTTTTTATCAACAAGTTTTTACCGATAAGCTTACCTTTGTACCCAATCTGAGTATTTTGGATTTAATTTTTAGTGAGGGTCCGCTCGCCCGTAAATGGATCATAAATTAAAAGAAATGAAGATTTTATTATTTGTTTGTCTAACATTATTAGGGATAAATGCCAATGCACAATCCAGAAGTATTGCATTTTACAACGTAGAGAATTTATTCGACACCATTGATGGCGTAAATGACGATGCAGAATTTTTACCCAACGGCTCGATGCATTGGAATTCGGAACGTTACAAGGATAAAATTGTGCATATCAATCAGGTAATTGATCAAATGGAAAACCCTTTATTCATTGGCATGTGCGAGGTAGAAAACGCTTCAGTTGTACGTGATGTCATGAAGAATTCAGTTAAGATCAATAAATACGGCCTTGTGCATTATGATAGTCCTGATCATAGGGG